>NZCE01000041.1 GCA_002688185.1 Spirochaetales bacterium | reverse complement strand
GTATACGGTATTTTTCCCTTTCCGCACATCAGGAAAATCCCGAATTGAGTCCTCAAGAAATTGTAGAAGCACAGTAAAACTGTGATCCGTCCCTCCCATTATTCAGATATAGCATACTAGTGAAGTTATGTCTAGTTGGAGATATTGGAGATTAAGTCAATTGTCAAGCGGCATATAGGGCCTACATTTCGAATTGCTGTAGATTATCTATCGACATTGAATAAGTCATTGCACTGCGTTAGTATTGGGCCGGCGTGAAGCAGTTCAAAGCGACTATACTCTCCAACAATCAGGTGTCTTTGGGCTATTTTAGGTTGGCTTTCCAATGGCCGGAAGATCTAATCAGTCCCAGGCCCGGCCAATTCGTCACTATGCGGGCCAATTCGGGCGCTGAACCACTACTCAGGCGTCCTTTTGCTATCTCAGAGTTCGACCTCACCCGCGGCTACGCGGCGATAGTCTATGAACGCCGTGGAAAGGCAACCAATCTGCTGGCCGCAATGCATGAGGGCGACACCCTGGATGTTCTCGGCCCGTTGGGAAACCGGTTCCCGACAATTGAGAGCGGCTTTTTCCCTATTTTGCTCTGCGGCGGCATAGGCTTTGGTCCCATCTATTTTCTTGCAATGACCAACATACAAGAAGGAATCCGGCAAAAGGTAATAATCGGCGCGAAGACTAAAAAGTTGCTACCGGATCTGCCGTATCCGGCGCAGGAAGATGATTGTTCCACTTTTTTGTTCTGCACTGACGATGGTTCCAGGGGCTCAAAAGGAACCGTAGTCGAATGCGCGTCTCAATTTGACACAGGATTATTGCAGCGTTCCGTGCTCTACGCCTGCGGTCCGGATGCGATGCTCGGTGCCTGCGCGAGGCTTGCGGAAACAATAGATATCAAGTGCCTGGTAGCCGTGGAGCAGATCATAGGCTGTGGTGTAGGCGCGTGTATGGGGTGTGCCGTGAAAACCAGACAAGGATATGCCAGAGTTTGCACGGACGGACCGATTTTTGATTCTCGGGAGATTGTGTGGAGTTAGCTATCGGCGGCAAAACCTTAAGGAACCCCGTGGGAGTTGCATCCGGCACATTTGGCTACGGAAGCGAGTATGAAGAACTAATAGATCTGTCGAAAGTTGGCGCGCTTTTTGCAAAATCGGTTTCTGTGAGTTCCCGGCATGGAAATGAAGTTCCCAGATTGGTTGAAACACCCGCCGGACTGCTCAATTCCATAGGGCTCGCAAACGTCGGAATAGAACGCTATATTTCTGAAAAGCTGCCTTTTTTTGAGACGCTGCCCTGCCCCGTTGTCTCCAACGTCGCCGGCAGCAATGAAGATGAGTTTGCGGACCTCGTTGGGCTGCTCGAACAAAAACCCGGGGTTTGGGGCTTCGAAATTAACCTCTCGTGTCCAAATGTGGAACATGGTCTGGCATACGGAACGGATCCTAAAAGCGTCGAGACGTTGACAGGAAGGCTGCGGGCGATTACGACCAAACCGCTGATTATCAAACTGACGCCAAACGTCACCGATATCGGAGAAATCGCCCGTGCCGCGGAAGCAGGAGGGGCTGATGCCTTATCCTGCATCAATACGGTTATAGGTATGGTAATTGACATTGAGGCAAAAAAGCCGGTGCTGCCGGCGGGCACAGGTGGACTTTCGGGACCTGCAATCAGGCCGGTTGGCGTGGCGGCCGTTTATCGTGTAGCCAGAACGGTGAAAGTGCCGGTATTCGGGATTGGGGGGATACTCGAGCCCTCGGACGCTATTCAGTATTTATTGGCCGGCGCATCGGCGGTCCAGGTGGGTACCGGGAATTTCGTTGATCCGTCATTGGTCGAGCGAGTCGCCGCCGGCATCGCCGAATATGCCCAGCGTGAAAATATAAAATCGATCACGGACTTTCATTCGTTCATCGATTAGCATCCAGAATCTTCTCAAGAGCCCATGTTGCGCGGTCCAAGACTGCAACTGACCGCTAAGCCACAGGAATTCGAGAAATTTTGCACGATTACCGCGCCATTAAAATTGACAACTGAGCGCAATAGAGATAAATTCTCATCGTAGAACATAAGGTTTGAAGGCGCTGCCGTTGTGGTAGAGGAGGGTTTGATTGGCTCGAAATCAGCGGCCAGAAAGCCGGAGGCATATATATGACATCACTACGCGACATCGTTACTGAAGGGGACAGGTTTCTCGTTGGAGCGGAGCTTGTTTCCGCTCGCGGTCCGATTAAGCCCGGCGAGGGCGGAAAAATCATGGAGTTCGTGGACGGGCTTGCGTCCGCTGACTATGTAGATTGGATTTCGGTCACCGACAATGCGGGTGGAAATCCAATGCAAGCTCCGTATATTCTCGGCAAAGCCATTATGGAGCGCGGAAAGCAGGCCGTCATTCATATCACCTGCAAGGACAACAACCGGAACGGGCTGGAAGCTCTCGCATGGATGTACACTGCAGAGGGGTTGGACAATCTCTTGGTTCTCTCGGGAGACTATCCGATTGATGGACAAAACGGGATTGCCCAACCCGTCTTTGATATCGATTCGGTGGGATTGCTCAAAATGCTCTCAGACATGAATAAAGGGCTCACGGTAAAGGGAAGGAAACCAGGCACGACCATGGTGCTTGAAAAGACCAACTTTTTCCTCGGGTGTACCGTTTCTCCGTTTAAGCTCACCGAGGCCGAACAGATGATGCAATATCAAAAGTTCAGGGCCAAGGCAAAAGCCGGGGCGGATTTTATCATACCGCAGGTCGGCTACGACATACGCAAATCCCAAGAGCTTATGGAGTATATGAAAGAACACGATATCAATCTTCCGCTAATCGGCAACATCTACAAGCTCGGATACGGTGTGGCGAAAATCTTCAACAGGGGGTTCATTCCGGGCTGTGTAGTATCGGACGAGCTCCTGGCCAGAATCGAGAAAGAGCGAAAGGCGGACGACAGAGGAAAGAAATACTTCACCCATCTCGCCGCAATGCAATTTGCCGCTTTCAAAAAGATGGGCTATCGTGGTGGATATATCGGCGGTGTAGAAAAATACAAGGATTTTGCGGCAATTGTGGACGCAGCCGCTGGATATGAGGATGTGCCATTGACGGACCTGGTTAAAGATCTCGTCTACCCGAGAACGGCTGAGTTTTACTATTTTGCGCGTGATAATAAAACCGGGTTGGCGGATGTTTCAAAGAAAAACCCGATTCTCGAGGAGCGCGTAAAATCCAGGTACAAAAAAAACGTCAACTTTGGCTATAGATTCTCCCGCATGATTCATGCTCTGGCTTTTAGCGAAAAATCACCGTTTCAGCGTCTCGGCAGGCCAATTTTCAACTTCCTGGAAAAGCATGAAAAGCTCGACCGGGCGGCTTATTTTAACGAGCGGATGGCCAAGGCCACGATATTTGAATGCAAGGAATGTGGAGACTGCTCGCTGGCGGACATCGCGTATCTCTGTCCTCAGTCGCAATGCCAGAAAAACCAGAGAAACGGGCCGTGTGGCGGAAGTCGAGACGGGCTGTGTGAGCTCTCCGCGTGCGGCAAGGAGTGTATTTGGGTACGTGCATACGACAGGGAACGATACTTCTCCAAAGATCTGCCAAATCTTCTCGACAGGGAGCCGGTCATTAAAGACGCCTCGTTGAAAGGCACATCAGGTTGGGCAAATTACTTTTTGAATCGAGACCATTTTGCCAAAAAGAATGGTGACAACGGATCCAGACATTAAACCGTGGTCAATCGTCCAATCCTTTGAGCACTTCCAGGGCGTACTCGGTTTTACCAAACGGAGCCGAGACCTGGATGCCCTGTACATAAGGCCGGATGGTTTGAACGGCCTCCCGCGCAATCCGGATTCCTTCCTCTAATGCACTCCCGTTCTTATCGGCCAATCGCATTCGCTCCATAGTAGGCTCCGGTACCGACGCACCCGGGATTTCATTATTCATAAACTCTGCGTTTCGCAGAGATACCAAGGGCCATATACCGGCGATAATCGGGATATTTGCCGTCTCTACTTCACTGCAAAACGAGATGAGGATCCGTGGATCAAACACGGGTTGGGTAACCGCAACTTCGGCTCCGGCACCTATCTTCTTCCAGTACCTGTCCATTTCCCGCGCCCTGTCTATTGCGCCCGGATTTACCCCAACACCGATCAGATATCCGGTGGGATTCCCGATAGCATTACCGCCTAAGTCAACTCCTCTATTCAACCCCGCAACCAGATGTGAAAGACCGATGGAGTCCACGTCAAAAACGGCCGTGGCGTCCGGGTAGTCTCCCATTTTTGGCGGATCTCCGGTGACGATTAGAATGTTATTTACGCCGGCGGCCGAAAGACCAAGCATATCCGACATCATCCCGAGAAGGTTTCTGTCGCGACATGTATAGTGAAGGAATGTCTCGATTCCAACGCTTTCCTGTATGATGACACAGAGCAATTGGGCACTCATCCGGGATAGTGCTCTGGGTCCGTCGGGAATGTTAACCGCATCGATCCCGTGCTCTTTAAGGATGCCACATGATTTGAGAATCCTCTGCGTATCACGCCCTCTCGGGGGAATCAGCTCAACGGTGCGGATAAATTTACCCTCGGCGAGAGAAGCCGCAAGTTTTGACCGTTCGCCAAATGGTATGGGCTCGACTTTTGTAGCTTCGCCGTCGCCCGCATTTCCCCTCGTCGATATTGTTTTTCTCGGCGAGAAGGAAGCAATATAGTTTCTCATGGCCTTGATATAACCCGGCGTCGTTCCGCAACACCCGCCAACGATTCTCGCTCCCGCTCGAATAAACTTTCGTGCGTAGGAGGCCATATATTCGCTACTGGCAAGATAAAAGTTTCTTCCCTCAACCTCTCTTGGTGTGCCCGCGTTTGGCATGATGGACACAGGCAATTCCGTTACCTCGAGAAGACCTTCTAAGGCATTCATCATAACCGGAGGACCAACGCTGCAGTTTACCCCTAATCCGTCGACCTCGAGGGAGGACAAGAACTTACCCGCCTCTGCCGGCTCTGCTCCGTAAAGGGTAGTTCCGTTATCGGCAACGGTAAACGACGTAATCACCGGCAGATCGTGGTGTTTTCTGGCAGCCTCAACTGCAACTTCAAGCTCAAGCATGTCGGAAAATGTCTCGAATATAATTAGATCCACCCCCCCAGACACGAGAGCCGATACCTGCTCGCCAAAAATTTCCAACGCGTCTTTTCTGCCAATCTGGCCATACGGCGCAAGGCGGACTCCAAGGGGACCCACCGACCCTGCAACGAGAACGACATTGCCAGCAGCGGCGCGCGCCGCTGCACACGCCAGCGATGCACCGGACTCGTTTATCTCCGCGACTCTGTCGGCGAGACCGTGACCACCAAGCTTTAGTCTATTAGCACCAAAAGTGTTGGTTTCCAGAACATCCGCGCCCGCCTTGATGTACTCCTGGTGGATCTCCCCTACCAAGCTGGGATTTGAGATGTTCACCTCATCATAGCAACGGCTGATATAGACGCCTCTTGAATAAAGCATCGTCCCCATCGCCCCGTCGAACAGGAGAATATTGTCTTGCAGTCGGTTCTTAAACTCAGCCCGCGTCACAATGTTAGCTTTGGTATTGCCGGCGAAGCTCCCCGGCCCCCACAACCATCTCTCCTAGTGAGGCCATGGTTTCTTCCCATCCCCTCGTTTTGAGCCCACAATCGGGGTTGATCCAGAAGTTCTCTATGGGAATTACCTTGAGCGCCCTTTTCACCACATTCTTTATGAGATCTTTGCCAGGAACGGCCGGGGAATGGATATCCCACACGCCGAGGCCTATCTGCCGGTCAAAATCCATCTGCTCAAAGCTTTCAATCACATCGCCGCCGCTCCTGGTTGCCTCAATGGAAATGACATCAAAATCCATGGCGTGAATCCGATCGATGATTTCGCCGAACTCTGCATAGCACATGTGGGAATGTATCTGAGTTTCAGGTTTGACACCTGCGGTTGCGAGCCTGAACGACTTGATCGCCCATTCAAAGTACTCGTCCCATCTGTTGCGCTTATTCGGCGCCATCTCCCGAAAGGCGGGCTCATCGACCTGTATAATCTTTATCCCGGCAGATTCATAATCGGCAATCTCGTCGCGCAATACCAAACCGAGCTGATTGGCGACCTCACTGACCGGGATGTCGGAACGTACAAAACTCCATGCGATAATTGTCACAGGGCCGGTAAGCATGCCTTTCACCGGCTTATCCGTCAAGCTCTGAGCATACGTTACTTCCCTGACAGTCATCGGTACCGGTCTGGAAATATCGCCAAAAATGATCGGAGGCCTATAAGCGCGCGTCCCGTAGGAGATAATCCAACCCGATTTTGTTGTCGCGATACCGTCGAGCTTTTCTGCGAAAAACTCGACCATGTCGCTCCGTTCGAACTCCCCGTGAACGAGGACATCAAGGCCGAGCTTCTCCTGACGGTTGATGGCATCCTCGATCTGGCCGTCAACGAACGCCTGGTATTCTTTTGCGCCTATTCTGCCTTTTTTGTAGTTTGCCCTCGCCTTGCGGACCTCAGACGTTTGAGGAAAGCTCCCTATTGTGGTGGTTGCTAAAAGAGGCAGACCGAGGCTCGCATCCTGCGCGTTTTTCCGAGAAGAATAATCATCGGCCCTTCTAAAATGGTGGTCCTGTAGCCCGGAAATCCGTCGCCCGACTTCCTTATTCTCACCAAATTCATCCGCGCGAGACTCATCGACGGCGGCAAAATCGTCAGCCGCAAAATGTCCGATTTCCTCGAGTTTTTGGATGGCAAAAGAGAGTCTGGACAAGAGCCGTGAATCAAGCTCTTCGCCTTCCGTGGTAAGAGGCACGTGAAAGAGAGGCGCGGCATTTGTCAGTACAACTTCATTCACATATCGGGTTATGATAGATAGCGCGCTTTTGACCTGGCTCGGGTCGGTCCTCCATATGTTCCGCCCGTCTACAAGCCCCGCGTACAGCTTTTTATCCGCAGGGAACTTCCCCCGTTTGATAAAATCTAAACTCTCAGGGCTCCGCACAAAATCGAGACCGATACCTGCCACCGGCAGAGAAACAAGCTCATCAAGGAATGAGACGCCATCATAATAGGTAAATACATTGATATTGCACCCCGCGTCGCTAAGCAGCTCATATACTCTCTTGATCCGGGAAATTTCATCTCTATCGAGATCCAGGACAAAGGCGGGCTCATCCATATGGACACTGCCAAGTGATGCAAGCAATTCCTTATATATCTGTGCCACAGCGGCGGTAAACTTATCGATATCTCCTCGCTCAATACCCTTTGCTAACTTTAAGAACGTAAACGGTCCGATGAGGTAAACCGGTCGGTCTTGTGAAGCAGCCCCGGATATATCGAACTTGTTTCTCACCAGTGTGAGCTCCTCCGGAGTTTTGCCGGCAAAATCCGGTACAAGATAATGGTAATTCGTGTTGAACCATTTTGTCATTTCCAGGGCATCTTTGCCTCTGCAGAGATTGTAATATGCATCCGTATCCGGGGCTTTATAGAGGCCACACATAACGGCCGTATCGATCATGTGATCGTAACCGGTGATTTCTCCCTTTGGATATCCGTCTACATATGTCTCGTATTGCTCAACCATGAAGTTCTGAATATCCGTGAGCCTAATTTGCAGCTCCGCCTCACCGATTTTGCCTTTCCAAAAGCCTTCGATAGCTTTTTTGTATTCGCGATTTCTGCCTATTCTCGGGAATCCGAAAGCGTAGGTATCCATGAAATCTCCTCATGCGTATTTGCCAATCCCGACCCAACTTGTCGGTTATTATGTCGCAAAATATACTGATTGGGACATTGAAAAACCATTGTTTTGGAAAGGAAGGCGCAACAGTAGTGTCGGGCTACGTTGCGTGAGCTGTGATAAAATCCATATCGAGGGTAACGCCCAGACCGGGCCGATCGGGTACGGCAATGTACCCTTCAGACAACACAAACTGTTCCTCAGTTACACCTGCCCTGAGAGGATGTGGCGACCTATCGAGCTCAAAATACGGCTCTGCGGGAAACCGCCGTTCAGGAAAATGGGGAAGTGCTGCAAAGCATTGCAATGATGCCGACAACCCCACGTTGGTGCCCCAGACGTGTGGCATCACGGGGATATTTGCCGCGGATGCGAGGGTGGTGATTTTACTCATTTCACTGATTCCCCCGGCGGCGCAAACATCCGGCTGAAGCACATCAACTGCCCGGCTGTTAATAAGATTCATGAATCCGTATCGAGTATATTCGCATTCTCCGCCTGCAATAGGAATCTCAGAGTTTTTCCGAAGCTCGACGTATCCGGCGATGTCCTCAGGTGGAACCGGTTCCTCGAACCAATAAATATCAAAAGGCGCAATCTCCCTTGCCAGACGGATAGCTTCAACAGAATTGTACGCGTGGTTTGCGTCTACCATAAGGGAAATATCCGGACCAATCGCTTCACGTATTTTTCTCACGTATGCGAGATCGGTTTTGATGCCGTATCCAATCTTGAGCTTCATAGCCGAAAACCCGTCGCGTTTGTATCCCAACGCTTCATCAACCAGAGCCTCGGCGATACATTCGACGTTTTGCGGCTCGTAGAGTCCGGTGGCATACACGCGAGCTTTTTTTCTGTAGGCGCCTCCGAGCAAGACGTACACCGGCAAATCCAGCGCCTTTCCCTTGATATCCCAGAGAGCTATGTCGATAGCGCTGATTGCGGAAATGGTGACTCCTTTTTGGCCCTGATCACGGGTCCAATTGTACATACGATCCCAAAGGACGCCGGTGTCCATCGGATCGCTGCCGTTTACAATCGGACCAAGTGCGTTGTCGATAATATCCGCAACAATCGAGGCCGGGCCGCCAAAATAAAATGCTTCACCGCACCCGCTGACACCGGCATCTGTGTCAATTACGCAGATCGCCGCCTGTCGGCTATCGGTGGTCCGTTGAGACCATCCAAAAGATCTACCCGCAAGATCGGCGGCAAGCACGTATGTTTTTATTCCGGTAATCTTCATCAGGTTCTATGATAGGTGCCGAGGCACCCTCAAGTCAACGCGAACGCTCCCTCACGCCGGGAATCATGAAGCTCCGGTTTCAAAAAGCACCTTTTATGATGATAAAGAAGATAAGAAGGTGTACCAGCTCCCCCAATTCTACTGCAAGGCCGAGGGCGTCTCCGGTGTATCCTCCTATCTTTCGCGCATACCACAACCCGGTCAATAACGATGCGCCGGGTATGGATAGAAAGACCAGGAGGAGAAACCATCCGTGTTCGTCGGCACCCCCGGGAAGTGCAATCCAGCAGAGAAGCGAGGGGATAATGGAGATAATCGTACCGAATATTGCATATTGGATCTTGCTGCCGGTAAGCAGTGCCCCAAGACCGCCGGGACGGGCCGGCCTGAGGACACAGGGTAACATGGCAGCCGCCGCTCTCCCGGAAATCCCAAAGGATAGAAGCATCATCGAGAGGGCGATTCGGGCGGGTAGGCCACCCTCGGCAAGAAATACCATGGCCGCGCCTCGCGAAAGAAGATAGAGCTTTACGGCCAGGTACATCGCGCCGACAAAAAAGGCGAAGGATCCTATTTTCACATCCTTGAGAATATCAAGTCGCTTCTCTCGCCCAGCAAAGACAATCAGTGCGTCCGCACTATCCAACAACCCGTCAAAGTGAAAGATATTAAACAGCCCATATTGCACGCACAGTACCGATACCGCGATAAGAAACGGCTCGACAAAAATCATGCGCGATAGAGCTCCCGTCAGGCCCAAGATCGGAATGATAAGCACGCCTATGATAGGGAGAAACAGAACGGTATAACGGTATTCGGGCCGGATGGATCGTTTTATCATTATCCGGCTAACGAGCATAAATGTGGTGGCGAAGGAATCTATGACTTTTTTCACCCTATTTCATCTCAAGCCTGTCGCATTGAGCGCCACCGGTCACACAATTCGGACAGCTTCATCAACATCGGTCTCAATTTGTCATAATCGAATATTTCCAGATGAATGATTCCGTTAAAATGTTGCAGATATGACAGAATATCCACAAACCATTTCTCGGTTCCCACTACCGGATGATGATCTTTACCGTCAACGGTGCCGTGGAGGTGAACTTCCTCTATGCGCCGACCCCAACGAGATAAAAAATCCAAAGGTTTTTTCCCTTCGATCAGCAAATGACCGGTATCGCAGCAGATAGGGAGGGAATCCAGCGCGGTTGCCACTTCGTCAAAATCGCGGCCTGCCACATTCTCCAGAAAAAAGATGTTTCCGTATTGGGCAATCCACCCTTGCACTTGCGCTACGAAGCGCTTTCCATCGCCCTCCGGGGCGTGAATCACAAATCGACGGGCAATCGGCTCCAGGACATTTATGATTTCAGCGTGCTCATCGAGGAGAACATCGGGCATATGAACGGTAAAAGTGAAGCGGCCGACAAACTCACGGATTCCGGGCAGCTCATCGGCCAGCAACCGTTTTGTTTGGCCATCAAATGAGAACAATAAAAGTTCAATATTGACGATGGAGCTTAGCCCATCGATGAATCGAATATTCTCAAGATATGTCCCAGGAATAACATATGAGGGTACGGACAGGTATGCCATACGACCCCGACGGTAAAGCAAATGGCTTTGTTACTCAACCGGTCCGAACCGCTCGCCCCACTGCGGAAGGGCCTTTTGCGCATCTTTTGCCAGACGCGCGTCTTCTTCCGCGGCCAGCGGAACAAAATCCGTCGCCCATCTGATGTTTTCTTTGAGCTCCGAAATCGAATATACACCGATAACCGAGAGCGCCACCCCGGCTAAACCCAGAGAATATCGAAAGGCGAGCTGATGATCGTAGCCAATTTTCCCGCTGAGGGCCGACTCGACGGGTTTGGTATAATCCATGTCAACCGTCCCGCCATACACTTTCATTGCCGCCACACCAAGGTTTTGCTCTATTGCAAGGGGCAGAACTCTATTTTCAAAATTATATACGTGGCGGTCAAGAAAGTTCATGGCGAACATGACCACATCCAGAGCATCAGTCCGCCCCAAAATCCGTTCTGCCGATGCCGGATGGTTATGGGCGGTAAACCCGATGTAGCGAGCCATGCCACGCCGCTTTGCCTTGAAAAGGGCCTCCAAAGAGCCCGAACTTGACAGAAGCTCGTCTATATCCTGACTCCCTACCGAATGTATAAACGCAATGTCAACAAAGTCTGTTCCAAGGACTTTGAGATTCTCGTGCAGGCCCTCGAGAAACTTCTCACCGTTAGAGGCACCAACCTTTGTGGCAACCATCACCTCATTACGTCTCTCTTTTAGCACATGGCAAAGCTGTTCCTGCGCCTTATCGTATGCCGGTGCGGTATCCAGATACGTAACGCCAAGATCAATCGCGTTATTGTAGAGCTCCAGAGCTTCTTTTTGGGCCAGTCCCATGCCGGCCTCTCCTGTGCCAAGGCCAAACACGGGTACTTTTTCTCCAGTCTTCCCAAGGGTTCTGAGAGGAAGGCCCGCCGGTGTAGTTGCCATGTGATACCCCTGTTCCAATATATTGCGGCCTATGGTTTACGTCAAAGCCAAATAATGTTGGCAACCGGCGGTCGCTCCGCTATTATTTGAGTCTGCAGCGGGCAAGGAGGCTGGAATGTTTCCAGAAAACGACATCATAAAAGTGCGAAAATTAGCTAACCAAATGATGGAGCACGCCCTAAGTGACGAGTTTGAGGCAAGGAGGAACCGATGGCGGGATGTCAACTCCAGACAAAAGCCGGATCGGGCGCCGGTGTGGTGTGGATTGGCCGGGGTATCGCGGGAGTTATTTCCGCCAGAGACTCTGGAATGTACCGACCCGATTTGCCGCCGTGTAGAGGACGTTTTCCGCCGGCACCTCTACAAATGCTGGGTGGGTGATGATGAAGTCTTCAATCCGTGGTGGTCGGTCCCCGCGGTATTTGATTGCAGTACGGAGTATCCGTTTGGACTCCCGACACACGTTTCGGTAGGCACCACCGAAAAGGGGGGATTCAAGTATCACCACCCGATCAAATCAGTGGACGATTATGAGAAGATCACCATTCCGGAATACTCCTACAACGAAACGGAAACCAAGAGTCGAATAGCACGGTTGTCGGATTTGCTGGGAGAAGTGATGCCGGTACGTATGAGCGGCGCCCCACCCCTCACGCCAAACCACAGTGTCTATCTCGAACAACTCAGAGGGATGGAACCGATGCTCGGAGATTTGGCGTTTTATCCGAGTACTGTCCACCGAGCCATGGCGAAAATTACTGAAGGAGTTCTCGGGGCGATGCGTGCCGCCGAGGAGGCGGGCATTCTTACAACCAACAACACCCTACCCATGACTTGCAGCGATCCCCTGGAGGACGACGGGGGGACAAAAACCGGCCTCAACGGGCTCTGGTGCATCGCAAACAGCCAGGAGTTTCAGATGGTTTCGCCGGCCATGCATCAGGAGTTTTTGCTCAACTACCAAATGCCGTGTATGCAACAATACGGCGCAGTTCAGTATGGCTGCTGTGAAGATCTGACACAAAAGATTGATATCGTCAAAAGCATTCCAAACCTACGCGTCTTTGTATGCTCCTACTGGACGGATTTGGAAAAGTTACTCGCCACGTGTGGTAACGCATACACGATTATGTGGAGGCAACTTTCCGCTCACGTGATGCTTCCCGATGAGTTGATTGGAGTCGAAAACGATTTGAGTTTCGGCGCGCGGAAGCTGCAAGGATCGTCATATCAGATAATCTTAAGAGAGGTGGAAACTTTGGGTGGCCACCCGGACCGTCTCAAGGAGTGGGCCGGGATTGCCATCAATGCCGCGGAGCAATTTTCATAACCTGATAGTAAAATACGTCCGGTCCTGTTCGCTTTACCAACGGTGAGTTAACAGCTATGCTGTTGCCGGATCAGCCGCAGCACAGTGTGTGCAGGCAATACAACCGGAGATTTGCAGATGAAAGCTATCATGGTAATGTTCGATTCTCTCAACAGGCACATGCTACCGCCATACGGGTGCGATTGGGTGCACGCACCTAATTTTAGCCGATTGGCTTCAAAAACCGTTACCTTTGACAACAGTTTCGTGGGGAGCATGCCGTGCATGCCCGCGAGGCGTGAGCTCCACACCGGTAGATTAAACTTCCTCCATCGCAGCTGGGGCCCGCTGGAGCCATTTGATGACTCCATGCCGGAAATCCTCCGCGAAGGCGGTATATATACCCATTTGGTCAGCGACCATCAACACTATTGGGAGGACGGCGGGGGCACCTATCATCAACGCTATACCACCTGGGAGTTCATGCGCGGGCAGGAAGGAGACCGGTGGATCGGCCAGGTAGCGGACGAACCACCGGATCCGGGCGCAATCGGTAGAAACGCATCAGTGGATCGCGGGCACAGACAGGACCGTATTAATCGCAAGTTTATGCCGAATGAAGAAGATTTCCCCCAAGCTCGAACTATGAAGGCGGGTCTGGAATTTATCGAACGTAACGCGGCAGAAGATTCTTGGTTTCTTCAGATTGAAACTTTTGATCCCCACGAGCCGTACTTTGTACCCAAACGATTCCAGGAGTTGTATGCAGCAATCGACTTTGAACGGTATGGCGTCGATTGGCCCGGATATGAACCGGTGAATGAAGAGACGCGGAACTGGATCCCCCACATGAGACAACTCAACGCCGCTCTTATATCCATGTGTGATTACCACCTTGGAAGAGTAATGGACGCAATGGATCGCCTCGGCATGTGGGAGGATACGATGCTCATCGTCAACACCGACCACGGTTTTTTGCTGGGAGAGCACGACTGGTGGGCAAAGTGCGCCATGCCCTTCTACAACGAAATTGCCAGAACACCGCTTTTTGTCTGGGACCCCAGATGCAAGGTAAATAACACGCATAGACAGGCGATTGCACAAACCATCGATCTGGCGCCAACGCTGCTGCATTTTTTTGACCGGCCGATACCTGATGATATGCGGGGCTGCCCCCTCGAACCGGTGATACGGAACGATACACCCGTACACAGCGGTGTGCTGTATGGGCAACACGGGGCACACGTAAACGTTACCGACGGCAGATATGTCTATATGCGGGCCCCAGTAGATGGGAATGCGCCGCTTTATGATTACACCTTAATGCCCACGCATATGAGGAATCCCTTTACGCCCAAGGAGCTCGCCGATATTCAACTTGCCGAGCCGTTTCCCTTTACCAAGGGCTGCCGGACAATGAAAATCAAGGCTCGTGGAAGTCAGTTTGCAGAGCCCCCGTTTAGAACCATGCTGTTCGATCTGGAGGCCGACCCCAGCCAGGAGAACCCAATAGAAGCGCCTGATATCGAACGCCGGATGATAGATTTGCTCGGAAAGCTCATGAGGGAGAACGAGGCACCGCCGGAACAATTCAAGCGTCTGGGATTGACCTAATGCTCCGAAAAATTGTGCGGGCGCGTTTTTCCTGAAATTTACAGATTTTCCAGAAACTCTACGGTCCTGTCGGCCGTAAAACCGAGCTCTTCTTTTATTCTTGCAACCATATATGCGTTATGGCGCTCATTTCCGGATTCTCTATAATAGGACAGATCAACGTCATCTCCCCACCAGTTTGCGAGAATATCCGCTGTTGGAGCCGTCGCCCATGCGCGTTTTGCGGTTGTATTCAGTATTCTCATTCCAGGCCTGTAAGCCGATAGAGCGGCCAAGGAAAATGCACGGACCGCATCGGGCAAAAGCATGACGGTGAGGCTCCCGAGCGCCCATTGCTTTAATGACCGGACCCCCAGCGGCTTGAGTTTCCCGCCGTCCTCAGGAATTACGGATGACAGCCGGAGGTTAATTACATCGATATCTTGATTTTGCCGCTGATGGTATTTAGTAACCTCCTCCATCATGTATTTTCCGAATCCGTATCCATCCCTGTCGTAGCATGGGTGTTCATCGGGAATAGGAAGTTGATCCGGGCGGAACTTGACGTTCTGAAAACCGACCGCCGCAATCGAGCTTGCTGTTACAAACTTTTTGCAGCCGTTGTCTATCAAAAAACGCATCATGCAACGCGAGCCTTCTGCATTTATCATCATACATTCATGCTCGGGTGCGCCGCCCAGCACCGCGGCCAGGTGCACTACAACGTCGATTTCTCGACCGTCCAACTGCCTGAGATCTTCAAAGGACCAAAAGGATCCACGTACCCATGCAACTTTGGGTATTTCCACACGGCTGCGGCTCATTGCAATCACTTCATGCTCTTGACTCAAAGATGCGCAGAGGGCCGAACCAATAAAGCCGCTCGCACCCGTTACCAAAATCGTGCCCATAGAGATCTCCTATGCCTGCTTCCAATCAATAGTGACGCCGACAATATCCTGATTTCCATCTCTCATTTTGGGCCGGCGGCGTCGGAATAAGGCACCGGCTAGGTGTCCTGCCAATCCAGCAATCTGCGTTCACCCTCTATTGAGCTGATGTCAGTAATATCCTGGGATACCTCCAGGGTTCCCTTGAACGCATCATTTTCGTCGCGCACGGCAAAATAGCGGATGTAAATAAGCCTTCCCTGCACTCGAATCCAAAAATCCGCCGTGCTTTTTGTGCCGGCCTTGAACTCGCCGACGATTCTGTTCACCACGTCCAGGCTTTTCGGTGGATGACAGTTCTGTACATTCCTTCCTATTATACCGGGACTTCTTGGGAAAATTCGCTCCTTGCCCGCCGAGAAATACTGGACTCGATCGTTCTCGTCTACAAATGTGACGTCCACGGGCAGAGTTTTGAGCAAAAGATTTATCTGGTTAAGAGTTAAGCGGCCGGTGTCCAATTCCAGCCTGCCGGCTTCTTCACCGGCATTGCTCGATTCTCTTGAGACCTCAGACCCATCGGTTTCTCCCGGCCACTCGCCCGCGGGCCCTTCAAAGGCATAACCGATGTCATTTTCTCCTTTTCTAATATCGATCCATTCAGATTCATCGAGGGCATCTAGAGATATGGGAAAAAGAATATGTTCCTCTTTGAAGATCATATCAGTAATTGCCTTGGTAAATTTTTTCCCGTTTTCGAGGATAGCTGATAGGTTTCGCCCCTCGAATGCTTCCGTTGTTTGCTTCGATAATGCCCTGATATCGTCATGAACTCCCCACATTACCTGAGGCGGAGCTGTTATTCCATGTTTTTCGAGGTACGGAAATAGTTGATTCTCCTTCCGCCGGTAGTGTGTCTCAACTCGGGAAAGATTTCTTAGGGGCTGTAAAGAAACAACTTCCCGGTTTTTCATAAATATCTCAGATATGAATAATCATTTATGCGCGGTTTGAAGGAATAATTCC
>NZCE01000040.1 GCA_002688185.1 Spirochaetales bacterium | reverse complement strand
TGGCTAGATAATCTCGTTTCCACGTCATATCAATGATATCAAAATACCCGCCCGCATTCACCCACGGGTAAACCCGTGGAACGCTGCTGTTTTTTTCGACAGGGATTCGAGCATTTTTTCTGCAACTATAGCCGCGTCCTGATCTGATGAAATTGATGACAGAAATACCATGAACTCATCCCCACCAAGCCTGCATGGGTAGTCGCTCCTACGAATGCTGGATTTTATCCTTGCGGCCACCTGTTTGAGCACTTCGTCGCCCACGTCATGGCCGTAGGTATCATTTGCATCTTTAAAAAAATCAAGATCGATATAAAGCAAAGACATGGGATTATGCCGGGGCTCCCTCCGTGCGGAAAGGATGATCTCCTGCAAATGAATGTTAAAAGAATGCCTATTATAGACTCCAGTAAGAGGATCAAAAAAAGCGTGACTCTGTAGTTCTTCGTTTGCCTTCTGCAACTCTTTGGTTCGTTCGAGAACCCTCTCTTCAAGTACTAGATTTATCTCATTAACTCTCTGGCGCTCGATGTCCAAAAGATCATTGAGGTAAAAGGATCGTCGCGTCGAATATTCGTATGAGTAGCAGATGGCAATCCCGACAACACCGCAGGAAAAGAGAAAAAAGTTATTATTTGCAAGAATAGTCATCGGCACATTGCTAAAAAAAATCGCACTGGCCTCATAGAGGATTACAATAATCGCCGCCGCGCTCAACGCAAACGGAAAGCGGAGGCGGGAAAAACCAAAAATAAACATAAAGATGAGAAGCAAGCTCGCATAATAGAGGTGGTTTAGCGGCTCTTGGGCAACAGTCATAATGACAATTACACCGGCGCCCGTGGCCACAGCGCAAAAAAACACCACCGGCTGCATCAGCTTTTTAAACAGAGGAGTAAAGGAAAAAATCCAGGTGACCAGTAGAACGGGGGCTGTGTAAAAAAACCGTATTTTCCAAAGACTGTAATAGGAGTCGGGGAGTATTAATCGATCGAGGATGCCGAACGCACAGAGAACAGAGAGAGCGAGAAAAATGGCAAACTGGAGAAGACGGACGCTGCGATTGGCGTAATAGGCCCTAAACTGCTTTTCTAGGGCTGGCTCAAAGTTTAGCGTTGAAAGCCGTACGGGTATTTCAGCTCTCCCTTTCCATTGCATAAATTGAGATCCTTGTTTCTCTTCTGTGCTGCGGCGAACATCTTACTACAGAGCAAACCTCAAAAATATACCCCATTTACCGCAAAAATCTTGCCTGCATGGATATTTCTGTTTGCGCATTCGGATACGATGACAACACGGACTGTCAAGTCAATTGGCTTTTCAGGCGAAATTGCACTCCGCCCTTGCGGGTCGACTCGTATCGATATTACAATGCCGATCACCAACGGCGACCCAGAATGAGTATTGAGAGCGCCCGAGAAGGGAGGCAAAGATGGGGCGATTCGAAGGAAAAGTCGCGATAATCACCGGAGGATCTTCAGGCATCGGGCGGGCGTGCGTCGAGCGGATGTGCGCTGAAGGATGCCAGGCGGCATTCTCAGGCATAAGTGACATTGGGGAAACCACCCAGCTAGAAATGCGCGAGAGCGGATTTGAAACGGTATTCTTGCGCGGTGACATGGCCGATGAATCATTCTGCACAAAGCTCATTGCGGAAACCGTGAAGCAATTTGGAAGGCTTGATTTCCTGGTAAACAACGCCTTTTCATTTACCGCAGAGGGATTGGAAGCCACGAGGGAGGACTGGCATCGCGTCATGGACGTCGGTCCAATCGGTTATGCGACTATGGTCCAACACGCATCGGAACACCTACGCAGACAAGACGGGGCCGCTGTCGTCAATATGTCGAGTATTTCCGCCTTTATCGCGCAGCCTAGCCGATGGACGTATAATGCGGCAAAGGGCGCCGTTGCTCAACTTACCCGCTGCATGGCCATGGATTTGGCGCCGGAGATACGGGTTAACACGGTTAGTCCCGGTTGGATATGGACCCGAGAGGTAGATAAGGCCGCGGATTATGATAGATCCAAATGGGAGCCCGTGTGGGGCAAATTCCATCTTCTCCGTCGCTTGGGCAGAGCCGAAGAGGTGGCGGCTGCCACTGCATTTCTCCTGAGCAACGATGCCGCCTTTATCACCGGCGCGGATCTGCCCGTAGACGGCGGTTACTTGGCAATGGGGAGCGAAGGCTTGGGAGAAAGCTCGAGCTTCGCCGGATCAGAATAATATTGGAGGAGGCACATAATGCCAAATTTTCCCATCGTAGATACACACCTGCACGTATGGGATCCCAAAAATCTTAGCTATCCGTGGTTGGAAGATATTCCTTTTCTCAATAAGCCATATCTGCTGGATGGATACCACAGCGCGCGCGGGCTGATAGATGTGGAAAAGATGGTGTTCATGCAGGCCGAGTGCGATCCCGCCCAGTATCGGGAGGAGGCGGACTGGGTTTCATCTCTCGCGGCGGATGACAGCAGCCTGGCGGCCATCATCCCGTGGGCACCCCTCGAGGACGGGGATACTGCGAGACCGGCGTTGGAGGCCCTTGCGGCCAACAAGCTGGTGAAAGGGATACGGAGAATCATCCAGTTTGAACCGGATCTGGCGTTCTGCTTAAAGCCGAATTTTGTGAAAGGCGTGCAGTTATTACCCGAATACAATCTGCACTTTGAGATCTGCATCGCCCATATCCATCTGGAGAATACGATAAAACTCGTTGATCGTTGTCCGGAGGTGCGATTTATTCTCGACCATATTGGAAAGCCCGATATCAAGAATCATATTATGGAGCCATGGAAAAGCCAAATAGGTCAGCTCGCCAAAAGGACGAATGTTTGCTGCAAGATTTCCGGCCTGGTCACTGAAGCGGACCACGATGCCTGGACCAGGGACGACTTAAAACCATATATCGATACCGTAGTCGAGAGTTTCGGATTTGACAGAATTATGTTTGGCGGCGATTGGCCGGTAGCATTTCAAGCCACCGAATACCCCAGATGGGTGGAGGTCCTCGAGTGGGCGGTCGGCGGATGTACTGAAGAAGAACTGCGGAAGCTTTTTCGCGAGAACGCCGTCAGTTTCTATTCGCTCTAAATTCAGTGCACTTCGGCGCGAAGGATGACGTCACCAGCCCTTTGGATCTGCAAATCCGGGATTTGCCAAAGCGGGGTCTTTGGTGCTTCTCTGCCACTCTACTATGCGATCGGTCAAATCGCTCATAAGATTCGCGTAGTCGCCCCTATGGGCCCGATTTTCAGTCTCCCCCGGATCGTCATTTAGGTTATATAGCTCGTGCTCGCCAAGTGAGCTCATATTAAACTTCCAGCCGTCGGCGGTAATAATCGTCCGGACGGGATCGAGAATGTGCCTCGCAAGTCTGGCGGAACTTAGATCCGCACGCATTTTTGCAGGAACCCAAGGCCCGGCGGGATCTCCCTCCCACACTGTCCCTGAGTTTGGTCCCTGCCATTCCAAGAAAACATCCTGGTTACCGGTGGATCTTCGGTGATTATTCACCAGCTCTGCGCGGCTCTTTCCCTGGCACTGCTCATGCGCGTCATGTCCAAGAAGCTCGAGCAAAGTCGGTGCCAAATCAATTTGGCTGACCGGTCCGTCGATATATGTTCCTTTCTCTTGGTGTTGGCCTTTAATCATGAGCGGGACGCGTGCGGCTTCCTCATACATCACACATTTTGCGGTGAGTTGGTGGGACCCCATCATATCTCCATGGTCGGATGTGTAAACGACGATCGTATCATCAAATATGCCAAGCTCGACGAGAGTATCAAGTATCTTCCCTACGTAGGTATCAACTAAACTGCATAAGCCCCAATAATTGGCGATAAGCCTCCTCCAATCGGACTCAGTCCTGAGCTGGAGGCCGCTATGCCCATTTTCAATGTACGCTTCTCGATAAACCGCCGCTTTTATGGGTTGGTCATCGGAGGGCGGATACCGAAAGTTCTCAGGCAGGGGAATATCATCGAGCTTGTGCTGATGGTCGCGGGGGCCAAAGTAAGGCATATGGGGCTCAAAAAAATTTATAAACAGCAAAAAAGGATCGTCCCTGTACTCGGTTAAAAACCGTTTGGTCCGCTCCGCAAGAAAGGCCGGTTTGCTGTATTCTTCGGGATACCGCGCCGTGACGCCCCGGCTAAAGGCGTTGCCATTATCGGGCTCAAACCCGTGATTACGGAGAAAATGATAGTATTCAGATCGATTATCACGTGGCTGCCCGGCCGAATAGTAGTTGCGATATCCATCGTCAATCGCACACCAATGGGTAAAACCGTGCTGGGAGAAAATTTCATCCCCCAGATGCCACTTTCCAAAATGCCCTGTCACGTAGCCGCCTTCTCCGATCATCTCAGGAATACAGAGGGTTCCGGCGGGCAAGGGGGTGTTGTTTTCGGTACAGCCGTTTGTGTGCGGCCACTGACCCGTCAACAGTGAGGACCTAGATGGAGTACAGACCGGTTGCGTGACATATGCCCGATCAAAAACCGTGGACGATTTGGCAAATGCGTTCAGATTCGGCATCTGGATACGATGGTTGCCATACACGGCTAGGGTGTTATACGCCTGCTCGTCAGTATAGATAAAAAGCAGATTAGGTTTTCTTTTTGCCGCATCCATTACGGATGGATAGCACGCAACTATACCTATGCTCAAGGTCCGGCGCTTTCAGCGCGGCGTCAGACGGCGGGGCGAAACTTTTCGAGCAATGACTCGAGCCGGCCGATACCCCCCTGAACAATTCGCAACACGCCGCGTTCTTCTGCCAGGTGGGCCTCATCGGGACGTCCCAGGAGTAGCACAAATGTTCTTGGTTCAGTGTCTACGATGAGTTCGGGATCATCGGCCTTCCCCGGCGCCACGTTGATGCCACTATGGCCTAAGGTAAAATGGAACACACCTTCTTCAGTGCGGATTTCACAACTCGTACCGTTCATTTCCGCGTCATCGGCGTGATAGAGGAGAGAAAGCGCCCCCATAGCCGGCACAAAACCCAGATGGTCATTAATATCGACGGAAGAAAGCCTGGATCGGCCCCAGAAGGCTAGGGCATCGATGACATCCTGGAGTCCCGCCCCATCATCAGTCAGGCGATATGTATATCCAGAATAAGGGGGCGCCGATTTCGCCCTTTCGATTATTCCTTCCTGCGTCATGCACCGGAACCGGTCTGAGAGCAAATTTGTACCAATGCCGGGCAAACCCCGGAAGACATCTATAAATCGTCTGGGACCGTACCTGAGCTCTCTTACGATGAGCAGGGTCCACCTGTCACCAACTACATCCAGCGCATACGCTACGGGGCAAAACTGATGATAGCTCCGTTTTCGCATACTTGAACCTACCCGTATGATTGCGGGGAATCAAGCATTATGAGGAAAAATTAGTTGATTATTTTATAATTGATACTTGAAAAACATATAGTAATGAAATATTATCCCTTTGCATTGAGATCTCACCGTCTCTAGAATCCAATTTTGAGGAGCTATTATGAATGTTTTTCTTATGGTATCTGGTTTTCTTGCCCTATTTGCCACGGTCGGCCATCTTGTTATGGGCGGGAAGAGTTTTCTCCGTCCGATGCTCGGAGCCGAGTTCTCCCCGGTCTCAAAACGGGTGATGTATTGCGTATTCCATTTTATGACCGTAGACTTTGCCATCGCCACCCTGATCCTTCTGGGGGCCGGGTTTGGAGCAACATTCGGTCTAGACGCCAAGCTGGCGGTAATCGCTGTAATTGCCCATTTTGCCCTCTATGGAATCGTACAAGTTGTTATGGTTATTGCCTCGGGCATTGAAAAAGGCCTTATGAAAATTTTCCAATGGACACTGTTTCTTATTATCGCAATAGTAGCCATACTCGGGTTGATATAGACAGAGGTACGTGAAGGCACAACGGGAGGGCGCATATGAATATTACAGGCATTGAATTGGTGGACGTTAAGCCGCCGCCGGCCCCTCCCGGGACGGAAGAACAGCCGGCCGGGCGCGCTCAATCGTGGGGCACCACTGCTGAAGTGGCAAATCCCATGTCTCGCTATCCAAAAGTTAAACGCCATCGCAGCCTTTGGCTGCCAAAATGGCCGTCAGCCTGGTGCAGAGTAACTGCTGCGGACGGCACCTGGGGGATGGCGCAACTCAACCATGCGCCATCCGCGGGCCCTGTTATCGAGCATTTTGCCGGTCATTTAGTCGGGGAAGATTGCATGGCAATCGAAAAGCTCGCCGATATGATGTTCCGCCTAACTAAACCATACGGAACCCAAGGATTGGCATCCTACGCCATAAGCGCTGTGGACCTCGCCCTGTGGGATCTCAAGGGGAAACTACTCGACCAACCGGTTTTTCGCCTCCTCGGCGGCCCCCAAAAGGAGAAACTCTTCTGCTACTGCACGGGAAACGACATTGAGTGGTATATGGAGCTTGGTTTTCAGGCGTTTAAGCTGGCCTGCCCGTATGGGCCGGCGGATGGCTTGGACGGTTTGCGCATGAATGAGGAGTTTGTCGCAAATGCCCGTGAAACCATTGGGGATGAGCGCGAGCTTATGCTCGACTGCTGGATGGCATTTGATGTCGAATACGCCGTCCGGTTGGCGGAAACCCTCAGACCATATCGTCTCAAATGGATGGAAGAATGCCTAATCCCGGAGGATCTGGACAGCCATATTGCTCTTAAATCACGGCTGCCGTGGCAAACCCTTTCAACAGGGGAACATTGGTACACGCACCATCCATTTCAATGGGCCGCTTCTCATAAAGCCGTGGACATCCTCCAGCCGGACATCAACTGGTGCGGAGGTCTTTCAGTCGCCAAAAGGATCTGCGATATTGCCGCGTCCGCCGGATTGAATGCCGCATTTCATGGAGGCGGCAACACCGCGTACGGGCAACATGTATCATATGCAATGCCGGCCGTTTCGTGGCTCGAGTGTTTTATCGCATCGCCTCCAGGCGTTCCTCTCGAGAGCACTCGGCGTTTACCGGGACAGTCGTATCCAGAGGATGGCTGGCTTGTTCCAAACGACGCGCCGGGATTTGGTTTGGATATTCCTGAAAGTTGGATAGTGCCTTTCAAGCCCTAGGCGGATCCCGTACTATCTGCTCGCAAATGAATAAAATTTCCTACTTTTTTACCAGTTTTTGTCACTAAAAGTATACTTTTTAGCCGCTCATGCGCTACCTTTAAAGATGGAAAGATTGTATCTTCCTACTATAGTTAAAGTTAGCAAGAAAGGTTCCAAAAACATGCACTTGGCATGAATCTTTCTATACTTATTTGCCTGATAACGCTTAGAAGCGTCAAGGAGTGTACTATGAAGACATTATTGTTATTCATGCTGATAGGTCTGGTTAGTTTCGCGGCTTTCGCGCAGGATGAAGATCCGAAGCAGATAGAGCCCCCATTCATGCCGAAAAATCCGATTGTAGTCGGCCAAGGCGGATCATTTACCGCAAACGCGGAAGGGTACAACTCATTTTTTCTCAATCCGGCAGGATTTGCGAGAAAAAACGAGTTCACCCTAACAAGCGCTAATCCGTGGGTTTACACGACAATGCCACTCATCAATTGGCTGCTAGAACCGGACAATCCACTACTTACCGCCGGTCAATCTCAAGGTGCCGCCACCATGCAGGCAAAGTCCCTCACCCAAGCTCAGGAAGATCAGCTGAATGGGTATCTGGTGGACGCCGGGATAGATATGGATTTGACGCAGGTCGATTGGGATACCATAGAAGTGCCGACCGATGTCTCGGATGTGACGAACATACCTGAGAATGCCACGGTTGAAGACATAATTGTTATGGTTAGTGAAAATACCCTCCAGGTGGATGAGGCCGCACTGGCGGAAGCATATCCTGACACCGATTTTGACAACATGACCGCTGAAGAGCTCACGGATTTTACCGAAACAATCGTTGCCGACATAGCCGGAGATCTGATTATTCAGGTTGCCGAGCAGGCAATGGATCTCCCGCCGGGCTTTGTCGAGATCGGAGCTAATGTGGGGGTAAGTCTGATAACGCGCGGTTTTGGATTGGGTATTTTTGAGATGGTTAGCGCCACCTTTGACGGCGATTCGATACTTTCCACCGCCGGTAGCGTCGAAACTACCGCGGCCGGCATAATCGGGTACGCCCATACATTCAATCTCCGTGCCTTGGGACTCCACGTGGGGGCCGACTTTAGGCCGATGTATAAGTTCAAAACTCCGTTTGCTCCTTCAGACTTGATCAAAGGGATGATTAATGGACAAATGCCAAGCGCGGATTTTCTGCTGACGGCTCCGGGCTTTGTCGCTACGGCGTTTGGCGTTGACCTCGGAGCAATAGTCGAGCTCGGGCCGCTGAGCGTCGGCTTGGCCATAAAGGACCTATTCAACACCAAATATAAGTGGCAGCCGCATAACATTGGTGCCATTTCAAACGGTTTGTTTCTGCCGGAAGGTGAGGCAATTTCGGAGAGCATCACGCCCATGAGCATTAATATAGGTGCTTCATTTCATCCTGATTTAGGCAAATTGGCGGTTCTCATCGATCCAGTTTTTCATGTCGACATCCGCAATGTGGCGTTTGTCAAGGAGTACTATGAGGATTTTGATCCTCTCGAGTTGCTGAATGTCGGCGCTCAGATAACGGTGCTTAAAATTCTCAATGCTCGCGCCGGGTTCAACGGCGGATATTTTACCGGCGGAATAGGAGCAAAGCTCCTATTCCTGGAGGCGCATGTCTCAGCAGTGGTCGATGCTACTACCTTTGATGAGATTGCTAATTTTGGCGTGTCGGCCGAGGTGACGTTTAGATTCTAAAACAAGCAAATCTTTTTGCGAGAGCCATCCTCTACCCGCTCGCGTAGCTTGAATCGATGGCTCTCGCAGTTTTCTTAGATCCTTACAATTTGAAATTGCATTGCATTGGCAAAAATCTCCAACTCCACGGTAAGATCACCGTACCCGATGGCTATGTGATGGGCCGGTCCCTGTTGGCACCATTCATCCATAAACTCATGAATAGGTTTTTGCAATCTGACCCGACAATTGGGATTACCGATACGCAAGATAGGCCCGGATATGATCTCCCCTACTGAGTAGATCATTTTAAAGGTCTCGCCGGCGTCGAATTGCGTCAGGTTTAGAAGGGTGACCGGCCCGGCTGCCATATCAAAATCAATGCCAAGACCATGCCCCGTTTTGCCATGCTGTATTTCCAAGTGCTGAACGCGAGGGCGTCCTCTAGCCATGTTAATATTGCTCGGACCGTCATGACCCATGAGCACAAAATTGTCCTCAAAATCCATGGAAAAAAACTCGACGAACATCCCACCGGCACCCAGCAGATCCATAATTTTTACCGCCATCGCCGACTTTACGTCCCCCTCTGTCACCCCGGGGCGCCCCAAAGCCGCAAGCCGCGAGACGGCCAAATTTGACTGCGCGCGCAACTGGGTTACCAACTCCCGCTCACCCCACCAGTAATAGCCGAATGCAAATATGTCGTGCCTGTTGATAATTTCGTCGTAGGCCAACGCCGCTTGGGCGGAAAAGCGCATGTGCTCGTTGGTCACCGTATTGTCGACTTCATACAGCGCTCTAAATTGGCTATACATATCCTCGAGTTGGTCCTCGGTAACCCGGGCAAAGGCGTTCTCAATCTCTTCTACCTCCGGCTGTTCAAGCATCTTTCCCGTTGCTTTGAGAAGGCGGTGCTCATCGATGGGCATGTCCGTCATATGGGTGTACACTTCACCGATCAATCCAACGTTCATGCCTTTGAAAAACCGGGCGGCAGCAGCCCCGCGAATATCCGCCTGGAGCTCCTTCTGCAATCTCGCATCATCAAAATATCCTGTCCTTACTTTGAAGCTCTTTCCGAGATTGACCAAAGCCCCCGAGTACTCGGGAATACAACATACCCCCTCGTGGAACAAGTAGGTTGTAGTGTCGGCCGTAGCGTAGTCGTAGGTCCGATCCACATGGGCATTCAAGAGCCTAATGGGCACATCCAGACCATGCACCGCCGGCACGATCATCATGCTTGTTGTATATCCAAGCGGGAAAATCAGAATCATATCTACGGGGGTTTTTCCGAACAGCTCCCCCGCCTGAACTGATTTTTCTGCGGTATCAACCAAATCGGGGACTACTACCTCCGCCCACTGTCCGATCATGGTCAACAGTTGTTGATACATTTCCATACCCAAGGATTTGAGCCTTGGGAACTGAGGCCAGTAGCGGAAATGACCGGTAGGGAGAAGTCCTATTCTGGGCCAAACCTCAGTTTTCTTTTTTTCATCCAGCAATCTTTGCTTAATTTCCTCAAAGCCGGTGGTCATAGTGTGCTCCTACGAGTGCTAATGTAGCCTTCTCACTACGTGACGCCGCTGATCTCGTGGATAAGATCAATATAGTATTTAAAATTATCAAACGGCACGTCCGGAGGAACGCCGTGATCCACCGAAGGCACAAATCCGCCCTCTTTTACCAAATCGGCATACCTCATTACCTCTTCCTCTATTTCTTTTTTTTTCATGCCGTCCCGTAATTTTCGCTTATCGATGGCTCCACTCATTCTGAGTTGTCTGCCGAACTTTTTGCGATACCGTATTGGGTCGCAACCGGAGGCGGCTTCAAGGGGATTTACCTGATCGACACCGCCTTCCATCCAGAGCGGAATGAGCTCATCAATTTTGCCGTCGGAGTCGAGCATAATGAGTTGAATCCCGGCTCCATGAAAAACCTTCGTTACGCGCTTGAGCGCATCAAGATGGAACTCGCGAAATAATCTCGGCGAGATTAACGGACCGGTTTTCATACACATATCTTCCCAGATGGTTGCAAAGTCGATGTCGGGTATGTCGTTGAGCGCTCGATCGGTCCATTTGATGATAAAATCCGCAACGTAATCAACCATGTCGTGTACAAGGTCCGGGCAATCGTAGTACCACAGTGCCAGGTTCTCCATTCCTACCCAATCGCGTATCCAGCCGTAGAAGGAGCCGGCTCTAATCCCGAGAGGATAGTCGCGGCCCTTGTAGCACCGAACCAAATCATCCCAGTATTCCGGATAGCGACTTGGTTGATCCGGGTTAAGCCACCCTTTAAACCGCTCCCAACTTTCGCGATCTCTGACGGGAAACTTGATCCATTGACTCATGCCGATGTCTCTATCCCACCATTCCCGGTAGGTACCACCCAATTCATTTTCAACGATCTGTGTTTCAGGTCCGCGCTCAACAATCCTCGTCTTAGGACGTGGCCACACGGCATCCAGATCTTCAGAATACCCCGGGTTCAGAGGAATACTTCCGGCACGGTCAAAGCCAAAATATGTTTGGTAATGCTCGGCAACGGGCAAACCTTCCCGGTGCCACCTGGCAATTGTCGACTTATAGCACCCATGTCCACCCAGAAATACATGATCGAGCTCCCCGTAATGATAAGTGGCGTGAAATCGCTCCCGAGAAGTCATCCTATTTTTCAACTTGTGCCTCCGCGTCAGACCCACTCACTTCAAACTCATACGAGCCGGACTCTAGTAAAAACGATGCGAGCGAGTCGTCAGTCATTGTTCCTTCAAACAGCCCGGTCACGCCCTGAACAAAGACACCATCCTTCCAGACGGTAGCGCCCCTTTCAGTGATTACGACATTCTCAAGGTCAAGGGCCGGTATTTTTACATTTGCGCTCACACCAACCGGCACATTTACCTTCATTTCAAATCGATTTTTCTCCGATAGCCACTCAATGGCGACCGTACCTCTAATCGACTCGATTGATGCCTTCGCCGAAGACAATTCCTTGACGAGCTTTGGATGTATTTCAATAGTACGAAATCCCGGAGATGCGGGGCTGATTCCGGCCACATCCTTATAGAAGAACTTCTCCACGCTCCCGTGCATTTTCATGCTCACACTGTAATGGTGGGTGCATCCGAACTCCTCGGCAATGGTTGTCTGCCCGTTTACCACCCCGTAGCCCCAGCTTGGAAACGTCGTTTTAGACGCTATCCCGTACATTATGTCCGACCGCCCATATTTTGGCAGAGTCTGTTCAAGGGCGTCGGTTCCGATAATTCCCGTCTTGAGATGGCCGTGTCTATTATCTATGATTTCAGACGCCAGGTTGTCGAGCACCAGATCTTTTCTTTCATCCGGTACGAGACCGAGATAGAGGGCAAGAGCGTTCGAGGTTTGGCTGCCTGTGGAGATCTGGTTGGTCTCAGGATCGAAAAACTTTTCTATAAATGCCTTTTTGATCGATTCGGCAAGGGCGCCGTATTCGTGCGCATCGTCGTCATGACCGGTCAGCCCGGCCATACGGGCCAGTATCCATGAGCAGTAGTAGAAGTAGGCAGTGGCACATAGGTCGGGAGGAGTATCCTGGGGTGAAGGGTTGCTGAACAGGGCAAAGCTTGGCTCCATGTGATCGCCCAATGCGTCATCGAGAATAAGACCGTCGGCCAGGCTTCTGAAATACTCAACTTGGCTTTTTATACCGTCATAGTGGACCTCGAGGACGCGTTTGTCGTCATAGAAGTTATAGCAGTACCAGACGAACAACGTATATGCGCACTCCCAGCATGGCCATACCCTAAACGAGCCCTCCCCCCAATTTGGAGGCGCAACGTACGATACCGATCCGTCGGCCTGTTGTGTATCCGCAATGTCTTCCAACCATTTGCTCCAGAACCGGATATCGCGGAAGTTATACATATAGTCTTCCGCCACGAATCCCGGGTCTCCGAGCCACCCGCAGCGCTCGGCTCGGTCGGCGGCATCTTGGGGGATGCCTTGGTAGCTTCCAAGGAACGTCCACCACACGTTGTGATGTATTTTGTTAAAAAGCTCATTTGAACAGGAAAACTCACCCACGGGCTTAATATCTGAATTGACCGCGCACCCCACCACTGCGTCCAGCGCCGGCTCTCCCGGATACCCCGTGACTTCAACGTAGCGAAATCCGTGCACCGTAAATCTGGGGTGCCAAGTTTCGGTTCCGTTTCCGCTGAGGATATATGAATCGGCAAACTGAGCGCCCAAATTGAGTTTTTGATGCGCCACGTTGCCGTAGTCGGTATTCCGAAAATCGAGGGACGTTGTTTCGTAGTTTACCCTCCCGGCATACCTTATATCGACGCATGTTCCGCGTTGCCCCGCCACCGTCAATTCGGCCCAACCGGAAATAAACTGCCCAAAGTCCATAATCCACGAGTTCTCGCCGGATTGCAGCTTCCGGGTAGCTTTGAACCGCTTGGTAACCCGCTCAGGCTCTACACTCTGTGACACCAACCTGCCGCTCGGCGATTGGGCGGCCTGGGCGTTTCCCCAGGCCGACACGAATTTCGGCGAGTCCCAACCCCCCTGCTCGAGGCGGGCATCGTATGATTCGCCACCAAACATGTCGTTTGCGGTTATCGGACCAGGTTGGGTTTGCCATTCTTCATCCGTGGCCAGGCTGACCCTGCGGCCATCCCGCAAATCGACGTTGAGCTGAGCGATCAGCAGCGGACGATCACCTGAAGGTGCTCTGCCTGGAGGACTCGCTGTGTCGCTGCTGTACCACCCGTGTCCTAGTATTACACCTATTGCATTTTTCCCAGGCCGCAACATACGAGTCACGTCGTGGGTCACGTACAAAACCCGTGATTTCGTTTCAAAAGAAAAGATATTGTCGTACCACGTCGGGGCCGGATCAAATTCATGATCTCCGATTTTGCTCCCGTTCAGACGGGCTTCATGCCAACCGATTCCACAGATATAGAGCCGCGCACGCTCAACCTCTCCTTCGATATCAAACTCTCTCCTGAAGAGGGGGGAAGATATTGCGGCATCAGCACCAATCCATGATCCCTCCCAATCCGTACCTTCCATAAGCCCCATTTCAAACGTGGATGGTTCGGTCCAATCTCCCGGACTTCCGCAGCCGTCCCAAGAGATTACCTTCCAGAAACATCTCTCACCACTCTCAAGACCGGTTCCGCCGTACGACACGTTCACCGTATCCGGCTTATCAACTTTGCCGGTGTCCCATTTATCGCCGGTATTTTGCTGCAAAAGTTCGAGTTTGGATGCGACCAGTATCCGATAGGCACTTTGGCTGTCGCCTCTTTTGCCGGACTCGAGCTGCCAGGAAAATCTGGGTTGAATAACGTCGATGCCGATTGGATTTTTCTCATACTCACAAATAGGTTGAATCGTCTTAATCACGCTGCGCTCCTCCTTATCACTTTGCGTTGCGAATAATGTCAAAAACGGTCTGCCAATTCACGATCGGTACGTCGCTCGGTGTTTCCTTCCTGCGCCCTACCAATTCATCGTTCACAGATATCGGTGTCCATATGTTTGAACCGTGTCGTATAGCGCGAGAATATTGTCAATCGAAGTGCCCGCCTGGATATTGTGACACGAGGCTACGATATAGCCACCTCCGGCTCCGAGTGTTTCCATGTCTCTGAGCACCTCGCGCCGCACGTCTGCGGGCGTCCCGAGGGGAAGCACCTGCTGGTTCTCTACTCCACCGTGAAACACAATCCTGTCACCATACAGGGATTTCAGCCGCTCCCGTTCCATCCCCGGACACCGATGTTGGATCGGATTGAGCACATCGATCCCGATATCCACGAGACGGTCAACGATTTCTGGCGCCGACCCGTCGGTATGATAAAACGCAAGCTTATTATGCGAGTGTATTTTATCGATAATTGTCCCTATGTGATCGCGGAAAAACAACTCCCATTTTTCGGTACCGATAAGCTGTCTGTCCTGCATACCCATGTCGTCCGAAATATAGACGATTTCTATGTCGTTTCCCGCCGCCGCCATAGCCCTATCGATGTATTGCAATTGAATATCAGCGATGCGACCGATTATGTGATGGGCAAGCTCTTCACTTGCATAGAGATCCATAAGCGCTTCATCGAGAGGCTTTATCGAGCAGTAAATCTCAAAGAGGGAAATAAAAAAAAGCATACGCACCCACGTGCCGTTGTCTCTGCACTGCGAGGCGAGGTATTCATAGTCAAAGGCGTCCGGGTTTGGCCAGGCAAAATCATCGGCTTCGGCGATTGTTGATTTACCTGCGAGGGGCCTAGTTGAAATTTCCATATATGAGCCGGCGCCAAAGTTTATCTCTTTACGGCCCACATCCCACGCATCCGTAAGGGATGTCTGCTGGTCCTTGCGTTCTTCCGCGTTTCCGTACGGCGCCATCACCCATACGATTTTGTCTACACCGAGCTTGGTATACACCTCGCTTTCATCATCGCATCTAAAATGTTCCTTTAGGCTCTGAATCACCTCCCCGGTGGCCCAGAGGTCCGCGGGTAATCGGTCGATACCTTTTCTCTGAAGGGTATTCATTACACGATCATAGGATGTCATTACGGGCGCCTCTCTTGAAGGACTTTTGCAGATAATATCAGAGAAATACACCTACGGGCTACGTATCATGGGCCACTTTTATTACGAGTTTTCCCAGGGCATTTCCATCTTCAAGGTACCGAAGCGCTTCGGGAACCTCCTGGAGCTCATAGCATTCGTCAATGACAGGCACAACTTTGCCGGCCTTAAAAAGCCCGCTCAAATTGTCCAGATCGGTTTTGTCGTTTGGTCTCCACATTACAATACCGATACGTTTTCTCTCCCGCATCATAATTAGTGGACCTAGAGCAGCCGACGAGAACACCCGAATCATAGATCCACCTACCATGACACAAATGCCGTTGGGACGTAATGCGCGTTTATACGCAAAAGCCGAGCGACCCACCACAACGTCAAGAATCAAGTCGTAGAGCCGGGGGTTTTGGGCATCCAATGGTGCGGTGAAATCTTCCCGAGTGTAATCTATGACATGATCGGCACCGATTGAACGTATTAGGCCTAGTTTTTTCAAACTGTCCACGCCGGTTACATTGGCGCCGAATGATTTAGCCAGCTGCACGGCAAAGGTCCCCACTCCCCCGCCGGCCCCATTTATCAAAACGTTCTGTCCGGGGTGAACAGGTCTTTTGCCGCGGAGATTTTGCAGAGCAACAACTGCCGCAGAAGGTATGGCCGCGGCCTCCTCAAACGTCATATTTTCGGGTTTTTTCCTCAATGCACTTTCAGGAACACAGACATATTCGGCGAAAGTACCGTAGTTATTCGGGTAGGATAGGTCTCCCCATACCTCATCGCCCGGCTGAAATTGCGTAACTCCCGCGCCCACCGCCACTATTCTGCCGGCCAAGTCTGATCCGGGTATTTTATGCAGCGGCCTAAACGGTCCCGAGAAACGAGTACCTGATTTGCCTCGTAACATTTCCACGTCGGCGGCATTAATGGACGAGGCATAGACCTTGACCAGAGCCTCATCGTCCCTGGGAATAGGTTTATCCACCTCTTTGAATTGAAGAACATCCGGTGATCCGTATTTCGTACATACAATTGCTTTCACAAAAAAACCCCCGCGCTCGCAGTGCAATGGACGGCAGTATGTTCTATGATAGTCTCACACGAGGTTTTGCCTATACTAAAACTGCGATGGTTCTTCTGAATAACGGAACAGACCGGGAATGGATAGCTACATTTTTCACATCGGCTAACGAATTGTGGTTCAATGTTCTGCAACCATGGCACGGGTGTATGCACAGTAACGCATTTCGCTCAAGTTTGGCTGACGGCGATACGTGGCGAATACGCGGCAGGATTTACTATCATGACGGCACCCTCGAGGAAATGGTTGAGAAATACGGTGCGGCGATTGATGTGATGGAGGGGCAATGCGATGAATCAACCGTGTAAAATCTTGCCGGCGCGCATCTGGGGCAGCGGGAAGCTTAAGTTTCGGCATACTCAAGCCTCACGGATCCAAACTATCATCTCGCCGGGCGATCTATTTGCCCATGCAAAGTACGGGATTGCAACAACCTTCTCGTCTGTTTTTTTGATTTCCGTGACAGAAAATGGGTAACCGTCCGGCGGAATCACCCTACATCGGATTCCCTTGCCATGGAGTGCAAGAAAACTCTCATGGAGCTCCTTCCACGGCGCCGTTTCAAGTGTCGAATCGGGAGGTAGAATGATTTCATGGAGCAAATCGCCGTTGTCGGATTCCTCGATGCAGTATACGAGGGGGCCTCGTTGAATAGCGCATCTACCGGCTGCATACGGATTTGCCGACGTCCCTTTAATCCGTGTGACCGGCATACTCAACTTTAACTCGACTGTTTCCGCCCCGTTCCATTGTCTTTCGAGGAGGGCGTATCCATCCGAAACAGGTATTTCATCAGCGGGGGTCCCGTCGACCGTTATCGACCACGTGTCGCACCAAGAGGGAATCCTCAGAGCCAACAAAAAAGTCACAGATTCTGAGGTCCCTACATGAATTTTGACCAAACCGTCCCACGGATAGTTTGTCTCTTGATTAAGGCAGACTTCATGGTCGTTAATCATGATCGACGTCGTGGAGCTCGCATAGAGATGCACAGCGATTTCGCTATCAGCGGTCGTGTACAGGTACACGCCTAGGGAAGCAATAAGCCTTGCGAGATTGGGTGGGCAACACGCGCAGGGATACCAGGGTTGGCGCTCGTACTTAACATGTTTCAGATCGTCTCTCTGTTCGCAAGCTTGAGGCCGTACCTCGAGGGGGTTTACATAGAGGTATTTTTCACCGTCTACGGCCATGCCACTCAGTATGCCGTTATACAAGGCGCGTTCCATGGCATCCGAATACCTTGAATCACGCTCCAATAGCAGCATGCGATGTGCAAAGAAAACCAAACCAATGGCTGCACAAGTCTCGGTGTATGCCCGGTCATTGGGGAGGTCGTGGTCAAAGGTAAAGCTCTCACCGTGTGACTGAGAACCGACACCCCCTGTTACGTACATTCTCCGGTCAACGGCGCTCTGCCACAGGACTTTACATGCTTCCACGAGACCCTGATCACCGCTTTCCCGCGCGACATCGGCCATACCGCTATAGAGATACATTGCCCGGACGGAATGTCCCACTGCTTCATGCTGGTCCTCCACTTGCGCGTGGGCTTGAAAATACGCAAGTCCTCTGGACGCATGTGCCGGAAGGCCCTCTTCATTCCTGGCGATAGCCTCTTGAATAAAAAAGCTCGGTTCCTTCCCCCGTTCTTTGATAAAAAACCGGGCTAAGTCGAGGTAGCGTTGCCTCCCCGTTGTCTTCCAAAGCTTCACCAACGCAAGCTCAATTTCTTCGTGGCCGGGATACCCGCGAGCTTTTCCATCTTCCGGACCGTACAGAGAGACGATATAGTCGGCAAACCGTTCCATGACGTCGAGAAGCGCTTTTTTCCCCGTTGCGTGATAATACGCCACCGCCGCCTCTATGAGATGTCCCGCGCAGTACAACTCATGAAGATCTCTGAGGTTTGACCATCGTTTTTCGGGCTCCGCTATTTGAAAGTGAGTGTTGAGATATCCATCCTCGCCCTGGGCCTCTTCCATCATTGATGCAAGGTCGTCCACTGTCGATTCGAGCTCCGGATCACCGAACACGGTAATCAAGTAAGCGGCAGCCTCGATCCACTTTCCCAAATCGCTATCTTGAAAAACCCTCCCTTCAAATTTCCCGCTGGATTTTCCGGCGGCAATTTTGAGATTTTCCACGGCGTGACTCTTCGGAGCACCGGGAATCTTGTCGCTCAGAGCCTTCCATTGATGTCTGATGCCTCTCTCGAGCATGGTATTTTGGTACTCAGCCCAAAATCCCCCGGTAAGTCTTACATGTTTGAGATTGATTTCCGAATATGGACTTTTCGCCAACTGTTTCTCCTTATTTATAGGCCCCGGATGTATGCTATGGCGGTGTCCAGGATATTGTCCACCCCGGTTGCCAGCTCCGATTCAGTGCTGCTCACCGATACATCGGGCTCCACACCGTCCTCCACGTTGCGTTGATCCTCAGTCAGACTGCCGTCATCCACAAGAAATAGCCTGCTGGACGATACCCGCAGCTCCCAGCCGTTGGTGAGAACCGTATTTGCAGGATAGCCTCCGCCTCCGCCGGTTTTGTCACCCATAATGGTAACATGATCCAACGATGATGCCATCGTCACAAAAAAGTTCGTGGCGCTGTAGCAGCGTCTGTTTGTCAGAATGACGATGGGCTTGGTATACGTGCTTGCGCCGACGGGTGGCTCAAAATAGCGTGTAGCTTTCGCCGTGAAATCGTCATGTCCCGGGCCGTTCTTAAATTGCTCCTCCGCGACGGCGACACGCGTATCGGTAAGCCGATTTCCGATGACAGTGGCCATTTGGGCAATGCCACCGGTGTTGTTCCGTAAGTCGATGATCAACCCCTTATGGTCCTTGAATTTCTCTATGACGTAGTCCATATCGGCTGAACTAACCGCATTCATAAAGCTGCGGTAATGAATATATCCAACATCGCCGCTCGGGCTGCTAAAGTCAAACAGTATGAGGGCGCCTCCGATATACTGCTCTTCTGATTGAAAGTAATATCGTTCCAGAACATCAAAGTCGTAGTTGGGTTGGTAATCCAGATACCACTTCCAGTTCCTGGATCGGTCAAAATCACTCGTTAAATTGACGTGCCCATCACGGAGTTGATTGAGCATTGTGGCCAAAACCTGAAATAGCGCCTCATCTCCCATATCGTCGGTGATCTGCGCCTCGTAAACCGCCTTCGCCGCATCCCAATCAATTCCCTTATACTCAAAAAAACTATACTCCTCATCGGCAAACACCCACGCCTGCCCGAAAATTCCGGTTGGCGTGTTTTCGGGCTCGGGTATAAAGAACAACTCTTCGCAGGCGAATAGAGCGAAACAGACCGCGCCCGTTAAAAACGTCCTTTTCAGACTCATGATACGCCTCCTACATTCTCTTCATGGCATAGCCTACCGTCAGGGTATGAAGCCCCAAGGCAAGACGATGGGTGCTGTCTTTAACGGACAATCCGTAAAAATCATAGCTGTACTCTATATTTAGCCGGTTTTCCTCGCTGTGCTGGAGAAGCCTGCTTATCCCCGCCTTTATGCGTACCCTATAAAATCGCCAGGGGAAGGCCCAAATGATTTGGGGTCCAACCATGGGCAGATTGTAGGCCGGAAGACGCGTCACGAATGAATAGATCGGAACGGTTGCCTGTATGTGCCAAATGGCAGGACGTTTCAGCAAACTAAAATCATCCTCCCACCGGAGCGTTGGGAATACCGAAGCGATAAAATCAACATTGGTTGCACTGTTTCCAAGAGAGCTTTGGAGCCGAGCGCCGGCGGTAAACATTACTCCGCCGCCCAGAGCCAGAGGCGCCCTTTGGAATTGGCGCAGATACGCCAGATCGACGGTTCCCCTCATAACATAATAGGCCTCTTCGCCGGCAATCGATTTTGGAGTGATAGGGTAGGCAAAATATGCCGGAATTGAAAAAAGTATGAGCGCCTTTGGTCTGTAGATAAGGCTCTGAATGTTGGCGGCAACGACCGGGGCCCGGTAGATGAGCGGGGTCATCCGCGTATCCTGAAGCGCCGTATAACCAAAACCTGCCGTAGATACTGCATAGATATCGGTAACAGCGATCCTCGCCCTTCGCCGCATCATAATACGTTCAAATAGACCGGGTGACTCGCCGGATGATTCGTCCGCGCACCAACCCATAGCCGCGGAAAAAATCAATACTATCATCAGAACGAATATCTTGAGACTTAGCACGGGTAGTCGCTTCAAATTATTACCTCCGTTGCACCGAGATCCGCCAAATACGGTGATTCAAAGTGTAGTGCAATTTGGTAAAAAAAGCCCGGCACCGGGTTCTCGGCTACCCGAGTAGAAATACCGAAGGGGATTTCGTACTATATCGTTGCATGAGCCCCGACAAATCAATTACGCCCAACGCAATCGCCGGGAGGGCATCCTTTGCCGTTATACTCGCGCTCATCATTTCCATACCTCTTGGCATTAGCCCGTGGCTTGTCGAAAGGATTGCGCTAAAACAAACGCTGCTCCATGTCATGACAAGTGCCGGCGTTATTTTAATAATCGCTTTAGTATTCGCCCGAAGGTCGGTACAAGCGACATCACGCCCAGGGCCCCGGATCGTGCTTTTTATCGAAAAAACCCCGACATCGTTGATACTTCTACTTTATCTGGCGTGGAATATTGCCTCGCTTGCGCTCACTCCGTACCGGCTAATTGCCTTGATTGAGTTGGAGCGGGTTGTGATTCTGCTGCTCATTTTTTTCATCGCCGCGGCGGCAAGCCATAACGTCCGTCGTGCTAAAGTGGCGCTATTTCTTATGTGTGCCGTGACGGCAGTGATCTGTTTAGGGGCAATCATGCAGGTGGCAGATATCCTGCCTGCCGGATTCGGTGGCAGGATCGAATCTTCAATGGGAAATCCAAATTTCCTCGCCGCATTAGTCTCGATGATAATGCCGGTTGTAGCGGCGTTCGGGATCAAGAGTCGCAAGCTCAAATCCGTTAGCTTGTACCATGGTCTTTATGCGCTTTTTTGTCTTGTGTTGATTTTTACCGGAACCAGGGGGGCGGTAATCGGCCTCGCGGCGGGATTACTGTGCCTTGGGCTTCTGACAATTATCCTCGCGCCGAGAACGGAGCTCTTTGCCGCACTTCTCAAGTTGGCCGTTCTGTTGCTAATCACCGTCGTAATAGCGGTGAGCACGATATCGGCACCCAATTCCCCGTTCAGGCGACTTGCTAGCCTGCTCAGGCAGATCGAGATGCAGGAGTCCGAGGAGACATTTGAGCAAAATGACGCAAAGGGGGCGTCCTTTCCGCCTGAACCGTCGCGGGTTCTCAACCCGCGGCTTGTTGTCTGGGATGGAGCTCTCTCTATGATCCGGGAACATCCGGTATTCGGGTGGGGTCCCGGTGCATTTCAGATTGCCCTCCCTGATCACAGACCGGCCGATTTTCGGAGCCGAGGCGGAGCGAGTAAGACCGATCATGCCCATAACGAATACCTGCAGATCGGCGCGGAATTAGGCATAGTCGGGCTGCTGCTGTTTGGCCTTTTTTTAGTATTTCTTTTCAAAAAATCGATCCGGGCAATGATGAGTTCTAACGTTGCAGAGACCGGCGGCGGCAGCTATATCATTGCCGGGGTTCTGGCGGGAATTGTTACGGCTCTGATCCATGCGGTTTTTAGTGTTTCACTGAGGTGGGCCGGCCCGTCGTTCGTGTTTTGGTTTCTCTGCGGCGTCTCGGCCGGGGTTGCGCGCCATAAAGCGATAGCCGGAACGACAAAAAAAAGTATGGCGAGTATACACCTGCCTCGATGGTCGGTGTTCTGTTTGTTTGCCCTCTCAGTAACGTTCTTTGGTGGGATCATAGTCAGGTCCGTGGCTGCATATATTTCAAAAGAGCTCTATGCTGATGCTCGGACTTCTATTCTATCACGGGATTATGATGCGGCCGCGAATCTCCTCGACCATTCAATTACCTATGACCCCGTCGCTTCCAGACCAAGGTACGCCGCAGGATATGTGGAGACGCAACGCGGAGATTTTGCAGCCGCTCGAGACGACTATCTCGCGTTGGCGCGGTTGGCGCCTGATTATGCGGATCTTCACAGGAACCTAGCGGGTGTGTATCTCAAGCTTTCGGATATTCCCTCGGCCCTCGCCGAGGCACGTCGTGCAGTGGAAATTGACGCCAGGGCGGCAAACTATCTGTTGTTGGGTATCTGTCAGTTTTTCTCGGAAGATTTTGCCGAGGCTGACCGAGCATTGGAAGCCGCCCTCCATCTCGATCCGGCCTCAGCAACCGCATGGATGTACCGGGGTGATGTCGCGGTTTCACGGAAAAACCGGGGAGCTGCAATAGCGGCCTATGAAAAGGCTCTTGAGCTTGGATCTAAAGCGTCAGAAGAACGTCGCATGTTGGGAAATCTGCGAGCCCTGAAAAATCAATAGGCGGCCGTTATCTGCTAAACGCCCTCCATCGCTACTTCATACATCGCCAGCAAGTTCTCGAGCCTGCAACTGTTATCAGCCTCCGTGGTTGAACCCATAAAGTACCCGGGGTAGGAGTCCTTAATCGCTTTCCTGCAGACCTGGCGTACTTCTGCAGGGGTTCCCCGTGAGAGGAGCTGGCTCATGTCGATGCCGCCGGCTAGAAAGAGCGAGTCTTTATACCGCGATCGCAATACCCCAAGGTCCATGCCCGCGACTGTCTCGATAGGATTCAGCCCATCGCAACCGCTTTCTACCAAGTCATGGAGAACTTCCATCAGATTTCCGTCTGAATGGAACAGACATTTTAGACCGTGCTCGTGCCAAGCGCTATTTATCCGAACTAGACGCGGGAAAAACTCCGCACGCAAGAACTCGGGTGAATGCAATAACCGTTGTTTGTATGCGATATCACCAAAAGTGAGGACTACCGGCGAAAGGCTGCGGTCGGCAATGGCGTGGCATTCAGCAATATTGCGCTCGGTCCGTGCTTCCAGAGCTTCCGAAATAAGGCCGGGATCATCGGCCCACAAATAGGAGAAAAGCTCAAAGCCGAGCCGATGCCGAACATCATCAAGACCGGTACCATGCTGTGCCAGCAGATTGACCGTATCGCCAATCAACCCCTGGGTCTCAGCAAAGTTTGCGTGGTAACGGTCACGATATGCCGGAGAATCCGATTGTATCGCCTTAGTCTCATCGCGCATCCGGCCGATCCACTTCTTTAGAAAATCTGATGCTCCGGTCACATCATCAAATGGTCTTTGCACGATCCAGCTGGTTTTCTCGAACGGTGCGCTATGGAGCACAAAGCCAAACTTATCGGTAGTGTCCGCCTCCAGCACCGGCCCAAATCCTACACCCCGGGTCATGTCGAGAACCTTTCCAACGGCCCTGCCGGAAATCTTGCGTAAAATGCTGACGGTTTGCTCATCATCGGACAGCGGCGGAAGCGGCTCTCCCTCAAAATGCGCAAACGCCGCGTCATTCTTCAGGAGATCATACAGCGGCACTCGGTCGGTTTCCTCAAATCGCAACGTGCGCTCCACCCGTTCACGGGGGGTTAATTTTGCACTCATAGCGGTGATACCTCCGTGACACTCGGCTTTAGCCAATCCGGATAATCTGAATCCAGCGACTCGAGGGTCTGCAGAAGATTATCCGGGTTGAGACCTTGCATATGCTCGTCGACAAACTCACCGTCCTTCCGCCAAAGACGGCCGTCAAGGCTTATTTCGCCTCCCCCGTAATGTTTAAGATGGCTCTGGACGATATCCCAGTGCACCAACGATCTGGTTCCGTCGGCGGCCGTGCCTCCCGGCGTGAAGTGCAGGCTGCCTGCCATTTTTTCATCAAAGAGTGTATCGATCATATGCCGGCGAAGAAACGGATTTACGCCGACGGCAAACTCACCGATGTACCGCGCGCCTTCGTCACTGTCTAGAATCGCCTCAATTCTCGGTTTATCGTTTGCTTCCGCGTTGACGATTTTCCCGCGGGAAAAGGTGAGTCTAATACCATGGAAGACGTATCCCTGATAGCTCGAAGGAACATTATATGTTATATGGCCTTCAACCGAATCTCGAACAATCTGCATCGCCGTCTCCCCATCGGGAATATTCCACGTGCCGGCGCTTATGCTGCACTGCAAATCCCTTATGGAAAACGAGAGATCGGTTCCCGGTGCAACGATCCGTACTTCCTCGGCTTGATCGATGGCATTCTTTAGAGGTTCCATTTCTCGGTGAAGTCTCTGGAAGTTCATCGCACATACACGATAGAAGTGATCTGCAAATGCCTCGGTGCTCATGCCGCACTGCTGGGCGAGAGATTTTGAAGGATATCGAATAACGGTTTTGCGAAAACCCGGCCTCCTCATAGCCTGACCGAGCTTGATAGTTAAATTATTGTACCGCCTCATGGTTTCCGCCGGCACATCGGCGAGCTCACTCCGGTTGTCCTGTCCTCGCAATGAGAGAAGACACTGGATATCGCCTCGGATGCTGAGGGAGCTTTCATACCAGGTTTGAAGATGACCCTCGGTCGCTCCCATGAGCCAGGCGCGTCTCACGGGGAGTGACTCATGCTGGACAATCGGGATGCCACCTACCTCATTCACCGATCGAATGACAGCGATTATCAGAGCATCACAATCGTCGGTGGCCTCAATAAGCACCTTTTCGCCCGGCTTGACGCTCAGTGCATGGCGCGCAATAATTCGAGCCATTTTGTCAATTCTTGAATCTTTTTGCATGCGCTATCTTATCCGCCTCCATTTGCTGATGTAAAGTAGCGAAACACTCCCGGTCTCAGACCATGGAGCGCCACCGGGCACATAAAAGATCCTATCGGCTCTACATGCTTTCCTCAAAAAGGCTTATATACTCTGCATATCCTTCCTTGTTGAGATCGGCTACCGGCACAAATCTGAGGGAAGCGGAGTTGATACAGTATCTTAAGCCGGTCGGAGCAGGACCGTCGGTAAACACATGACCGAGGTGGCTGTCGCCAAACTTGCTACGGACCTCAAGGCGGGCGGAAAACAGCTTCCTGTCCTCTTTTTCCACAACATGCTCTGAGGCAAGGGGCTGCCAAAAGCTCGGCCACCCGGTGCCCGATTCATACTTGTGTGTGGAGCTGAATAGCGGCTCACCGGATACAATGTCTACGTAGATGCCGTCGTTTTTGCTCTCCCAATATTCATTGGAGAAAGGGCGTTCAGTACCTTCCTCCTGGGTCACTTCATATTGAAGAGGCGTGAGCATCTTGCGTATTTCCGAATCCGACGGCTTTGTGTACTGCACTTGACCCATGGTGACCGGAGCCTCCCGTGACATGGGCATCGGGTTGTCTTGCCAATGGATCTCAATAAATTTATCCCTGCCCGAGCTCCTCCGGTAGTACTTGTACCTTGCGGGATGAGTTAAATAATAGTCCTGGTGATAGTCCTCGGCGACGTAAAACTCTTTTGCTTCGATGATCTCGGTGGCAATTGGTTTGTCAAATCGTCCTGAGCTCTCGAGATTTTTCTTTGATTCCTCGGCAATTCGCCTCTGCTCGTCGCTATGGTAGAATATCGCCGGACGATACTGTCCTCCCCTGTCTACGAACTGGCCGTTTGGATCGGTTGGATCGATGTGTCGCCACAGATACTCAACGAGCTCACCGTAAGACACTTTTTCAGGATCATACCAAACCTGCACCGATTCAATATGGCCGGTACTTCCGGATGAAACTTCGCGATACGTCGGTTCTGCCTTCTCGCCGCCTGTATATCCTGAGACAGCCTTCACAACCCCGTCCAGCTTTTCAAAGTCAGATTCCACGCACCAAAAGCAACCACCTGCAAAGGTAGCCAGCGCCAATCCATCTATGCGCTCCGTGTCGGATGCCATTATGTTGCCGTCCATTGCCATTTGAGGTGCATCCTGAGTCCTTTGGGCAAATACGAAACCGATTATTGTGCCCGTCAGGATAATGGCGATGGCCATGAGCAATATCTTCTTCATCAAGTTCCTCCATCGTATTCCTAAAATACCAACCAAAAGATACCGCGGGGACTCCACCAAGTTGTTGCAGAAAGATAACAATTCTATAACATCGGCTGGCGCCTTTAGTAATTCCGCCATGGACACCAGGCATCGGGTTATTTACACTTTGATTGGTGCAATAATGGGAGATCATATCGAAATCGGCCGTCAACAGAAAACGATCCTACTCGTTGAAGATGATCCAAAGATCGTGGAGCTTCTTTCACTTCACCTGAAAGACCTCAATTTTGAAACCGAATGGGCGCCAACAGGTGACGAAGGTCTAGCAAGGGCACTGGGGGCTGAGTATTCGCTTATCATTCTGGACATTATGCTGCCGGTGTTGGACGGCCTTGAGGTATGTAGAAAAATCAGGGAATCAGGTAAAGGCATTCCGATACTCATGCTCACTGCAAAAGCTGAGGAGATAGACAAAGTACTCGGCCTGGAGCTCGGTGCCGACGACTATCTTACCAAACCTTTCAGCATACGAGAGTTGATTGCACGGGTAAAAGCGCTTCTGCGAAGGGCGGAGACTAACACATCGTCCGCGGAAGCTAAACCAGCAGGTAACAAGCTCTCATACGGTGAGCTGGAAATCGATGCCGAAAGGCGAATCGTCAATCTCAAAGGGAGTCCGCTGGAGCTCACGGCAAAGGAGTACGATCTGCTGGTGCTCTTTGCAGAGAATCCGGGACGGGCCTACAATCGCAAACAGCTTCTGGATCTCGTATGGGGATATCAATTTGAAGGATATCAGCACACGGTTAACTCACATATAAACCGTCTACGGAATAAGATTGAAGATGATCCGTCACGGCCGGTATATATAAAAACCGTCTGGGGATTTGGATATCGATTTGCTGATCCGATCCTTGGGGGCACATGATTGAAGTTTTTCAGGCAGTTTACAGTAAAGATCGCACTGCTTTTTCTCCTGCTGCTGTTGCTTATGGGAATTGCCCTTGCCTTTTTTACTATGCGGATTACCGACAGCCGGCAAATAGAAATCGACCAAATAGTTAACTGGAATCTTGCGACTGACATGGCCGGCGAAATTGCGCCCATGCTTGAAGAATATAGCTCGCCTGCCGACATAGAGCCGGCAATTCACTATATGATGGTGCTGAATCCGGCCATTGAAGTATACGTGTTGGATAGGGAAGGCAATATACTCGCCTACTTTGTTGAGCCCGGCGATGCCCTAGCCCGGACGCAAGTCTCTCTCGACCCGATTCTCGATTTTATCAACAACCGGCGCAAACCGCCATTGTTTGGTGACGATCCAAGAAACATTGAGCGGCAAAAGCATTTCTCCGCGGCAGAGATTTCGTTTAGCCAGAACAGAAAAGGCTATCTCTACATTGTGCTGCAAAGCACCATCTATGATATGGCAGCGGACATGCTGCAGGAGAGGATTCTCTCCAGGGCCCTCGCCCGAGCCTTGCTATTATCCCTCGTTTTTGTAGGACTGATGGGACTTGTGCTTTTCTCTCTTCTCACGAGGAGACTAAAGCAGCTCATACGGAGCGTAAAAGCTTTTGAAGACGGTGACCTGAGCAGACGGACCTCCTTCCGTTCTCGTGACGAGATAGGCAAGCTTGCCGCCGCGTTCAACGGCATGGCTGAGACGATCAGCGCGAATCTTGAGGCACTCAAACAGAACGACCAATTAAGAAGGGAGCTGGTGGCAAATGTTTCGCACGATCTGCGGAATCCCCTCACGTCGATTCAAGGGTTTGTAGAAACCCTCTTAATAAAGCAGGATACCCTTGAAGGTGCCGAGGTAAAGCGTTATCTCGAAATCATTCTCAATGAAGTGACACGGTTAAACAAGCTCGTGCATGAGCTTTTTGAGCTTTCCAAACTCGAGGCAAAAGAGAACACGCCTGCACCCGAAGTTTTTTCTCTCACCGAGCTTATCCAGGATATCAAAGTGTCATGCGACGCCATTGCCGGGAAACGTGGTGTCGAGCTTAACGCATCGCTTCCTCAGACGCTTTTTCTCGTCCATGCCGACGTCCACATGATCGAGCGGGTGTTATCCAACCTTATTGATAACGCAATCAAGTTTGCGGCCCCCGAACACGGCAGGGTATTGATTGGTGCAGAGGAGCAGAATGGTCATATACGGGTTCGCGTAACCGACAACGGGGCCGGAATTCCGGAGAATGAGATCACACATATTTTTGATCGGTTTTATACAAGCGACAAAACAAGGTCACGTCGCGTTGCCGGCAGCGGTTTGGGTCTTTCCATTGCCGCGAAGATCCTTGAGCTTCATGACGCTGAGCTTTCGGTAGAGAGTGTCGCCGGCAAGGGCAGCACGTTTTCCTTTTCGCTACCTCTCGTGGTGTGCTAAAAATCAACCGGAATTTTGTAAACGTCAAATAACATTGAATGTAGTGAGAGCATTGGTTACATTACTATAATAGTCAGGAATATGCGCGCATTGCGCTCAAAAAAAGAGAAGTGCTTCGGCACACCATACACGGACAGGCGTGCCGATGAACGGGGAAAGAATATGGAAATATTGACTGAAGGTACTAGGGACGCGCAGGGAGAGTGGAACCCAAAGGAGTTGCCTAAGCCGGGCGTGTTGTTTCGTAATCCGCTAGAATGGCGGGAGATATTGAAGTCCTTCTTTGGACCTCAGGGCAGTCTGATTCGCACGGCGAAATTTCTCGCGCTCACCGCGCTCGTCTGGTATTTTCTCACTCCGAGTCTGGAGCAGACGACAACACTTCGGGTCGGTTGGATCTTATTGGTATATCTGCGAAATGTCGTACTCGTTACCGTCATCGCTGGAAGGCTTCACTGGCGCCTCTATGTCCGCAAGGTGCAGGGCATGAAGTACAAGTACACTCCTCGATGGCTGGCCACCAACGACAAGAAGTTTATGTTCGGGAATCAGACGTGGGACAACATCTTTTTCAGCCTTGTCAGCGGATGCGGAATCTGGACGGCTTACGAGGTACTCCTCCTGTGGGGTTGGGCTAATGGGGTATTCCCTATGCTGAGCCTAATGAATGACGGGGTCCTGGACGTCTCAAACTTAATTCTGATCGTCGCAGTTTTGCTATTCGTAATTCCATGGTACCAGCAGGCGCACTTCTACTTCACCCACCGGCTCATTCACTGGAAGCCGCTCTACAAAATTTCACATTATGTGCATCATCGGAATATTAACTTTGGTCCCTGGTCGGGTCTCTCGATGCATCCGATCGAGCATATTATCTTCTTCTCTGACGCACTAACCTTCCTCCTTATTCCCGTACACCCCCTCGTTGTCATGTTTATGCTCATCGGGCGGGGAATCGGTCCTGCGGGAGGACATGCGGGCTATCATGCGTTCGTGCGGGAGAGTAGCGATGGTGAGGAGAAACCCATGCGCCGTCTGCTTTACTGGGGTAGAGGAGCCGACTTCATGCACCATCTGCACCACCGGTACTTCACCGTCAACTTCGGCAACCTCGGCTTCGCGCTCGATAAGCTGCTGAACACCTTTCACGACGGTTCGCCTGAAGCACATCAAACAATGCTGGCTCATAGGAAAGCGAAGGCGAAAAAATCCCGACGGAACAAGGGGCTGGCAGCGACCGCGGAAGGCTAATCGTGCGTGCGTCGGACCACGGGGTCGGGCCGAGAGCTACAACCTGAGCATCCTCCGCTGGGCGTGTCCTTGTCTCTGGGAATCATAACGACTGAATTTCGGAAGCCAGTGGCAGGCGCACTGCGAAGGAACCTACTGATGGATTCTCTCGTGAGCCCAATACTCTGCACGTCCATTCGCCAGTCACGGATGGACCGCAGCACAAAAAAGCTGGACACATCAGGATTGCACCGATTATAGTGCTTCCATGGCATTCTCAGGAACTACCCGGACCATGGTATCCGCCTGCTTTTACGCGTTCTTTGGCGTTTTTTGTTCTGCTCTTGCCGTGGAGGATTTTGAGGCCTTTGAAATAACTGATGACAAATCCGGTGTGGGTGTTTGGACGGTGGTGTATGATCGTGGAACCAGCGATGCAAGGGTAATCCCTGACGTAGATCCGCGTCTCTCCGGGGGGTCGTCAAACGTGCTCAGAATTACCGGTCAAAACGGCTCATACAATATTGCCATGCGAACACCTTTCCGTGAAATCAGAGAAAATCCGGTTTTCTCATGGAAATGGAAGGTTTCCAGGTATCCTGAAGGCGCCAACATCAGTGACTTGCATCTGTCTTGCCTCAGTCGGATTTGGAATTTTCCTTAATATTTGTTAGCACTGACCAATGGAGGAAAAATGGTAGCTACAAGGAAACATTTCAGTTCGCAG
>NZCE01000039.1 GCA_002688185.1 Spirochaetales bacterium | reverse complement strand
TTGGAAAAGAAAACAGATACTTCTCTGCTGATTGAGCTGTGAGCCAACGGATCAATTTATCTCAGCATGGGTGGGTCAATTTATCTCAGCGATATCGGGAACGTGGGCCTCCTGAGCATCGCCCTCCGGAAATACTACCAATTCTGTCTGGATCGTCACGGTTTTTCTTGCACGCCGTCCTCTACTACTGTAAACGGCATGACTTTTTTATGTGCTTTTTCTTCCAACAGTTCCTCAATAAGTGAGACCGTTTGAAAAGGGATCATGAGATGGTGGGAGTTGCCAAAAGCCTTATGAACGTCATCAATTGCGGGATTTATAATCAAAGTCCCTTTGTCCGGGAAAATTATGTTCTTTATTGACACAAAGTATGGGTGAGTCAGGTCCAGGCTTTTTGCCATGAGCTCTACGTCTTTGTCTTTCCATTTGAAGTGCACTTTATATAGCGACACGCATTAACTCCTTCCTAGATTACTCATAAACAATAGCTAATCATAGGGCTACTAAACATATGTATACATAATAGTAGAGATTTCGTAATTATTTGCCCATAAAATAAATATTTCCTGGTTGACAACCAAAGTCTGTAAGTTAGTATAGATGTCAGTGGTGGAGGAAAGTGGGGAAAATAGGGGCGAAGTGGAGTAGGAATTGATTACTGGGGAGTTTAAGGTAAGCCTTGATGAAAAAGGTAGGATAATTCTTCCTACTAAGGTGCGTGCTCACTTTGATGATTTATCCCTCGTACTTACTCAAGGCGTAGACACTTGCCTCTGGATTTTCTCCCCCGATGAATGGGACAGAGTTACTAGAGATCTTATGGAATCTACGTCCAGATTTCAAGCTAGAACCCGCCTTTTGCATAGGCGAATCATTGCACCGGCTCAAGAGACGGAAATGGACAAAACTGGACGGATTACAATATCTCAAACACTCAGGGAATATGCAGCGCTAAGAAAGGAATGTGTTATCCTGGGCATAGCAAATTATCTTGAGATATGGGAAGAAAGCCGGTACCGGGAGTACTGGCTTGAGCACGAGAATGAGTTTCAGGATGCAGCCGAAGAGTTGGGCAAGGTGCTTTCAGTATGATGGACATGATTAGCGTAGTACATTCGTCCGTTCTCAAGAAAGAAGTGTATGAGTTTCTCCGTCCTGAATCAGAAGGGAATGTGCTGATCGATGCCACAGTTGGTGAAGGTGGCCATGCGGAGCTCTTTCTCCAGGCCCATCAAGATATTAATGTCGTGGGCGTCGACGCTGATTCACACATATTGGGAGTTGCTCGTAGGCGTCTAGGACCATTTGGCGGGCGCGTGAAACTGTATAATCAGTGGTTTAATAGCTTTTTTGCGAATTACCCGGAAGAGATCGAACGACCCGATAGAATACTCTTTGATTTGGGAATTTCCACCTTTCATTACGCCAGGGCGGAGCGTGGGTTTTCGTTTCAGCGTGATGAGGCGCTAGATATGCGTTTGGAACCCGGATTGGAGCTGAACGCGGCCGATATTATCAATGAGTATCCGGTGGGAGAGCTCGCCGATCTTTTCTTTGAGTATGGCGAGGAACGGTACTCAAGGCGGATCGCGAGGGAGATCGCCCGAGCCAGGTCTAGTGAGCGGATTAGTACAAGCGGCCGGCTGGCGGAAATCATCTGGAACGCGGTACCCCCCAACTATAGACACGGTCGTATTCATCCGGCTACCAGATCGTTTCAAGCCCTCAGGGTTGTGGTTAATGGAGAATTGGTAAGACTCTCCCAGGCCCTCGATGCGTCTCTGCGGGTCTTGAAAGTTGGCGGCAAGATGGGTGTAATCGCGTTTCATTCACTGGAAGACCGGATGGTAAAGGGTTTTTTTCGTGAGAAGAACAAATCCTGTACGTGTCCGCCCGAATGGCCGATGTGTAAATGTGAGGGCAGGCGAGTTGTAGATCTTCTCACAAAAAAACCTATTAGGGCTGGTGCCGAGGAAGTTTCTCAAAACCCGTCGTCTCGCAGCGCCCGTCTGCGAGTGGTGCGCAAAGAAATAGAGGAACGCTTTGAAGATCAGAACTAAGAAAATGCTGATTCTTGCTATGGTTTTAACTGTGCCTGCGATGCTCTATTTGAATGTATGGCAGACGATTCGATATGAAGTAATCGAGTCCCAAATAGAGAGCCTTGAGTCTGAGCAACATGCGTGGGTGGAGGAGAATAAAAAGATTATCGTTGCTATTGAGGTGTTGGGATCGCCCGCAAGAGTTGACGAAATCTCGGCGCAGGTAGTCGACCTTCACCGGGACTTTGCGGTGAGAGATTTTCGCATTCAAATCAGGCATGCGGAGGGGCCACAGTAATGGTTGAAATAACTCGTTCTATTCCCGTTGCTGAATTGCTTTCCGGCGTCACTTTGGATTCCCGGGAGGGAAATCCGGAAGCTCTTTGCAGGGTTACCGACGTATGTGTTGACAGCAGGAATTGTTCTGAAGGCAGCCTATTTGTACCGTTACCCGGCGATACCGCTGATGGTCATTTTTTTATCGAGCATGCCCTCAAAAAAGGCAGCGCTCTCTGTTTCGTTAATCGGCAATTCTTTCATAAACATAAAGAAAAATTTTTTGAATTTCAAAAAAAATATTCGGCCTTATTTCTCGTGGTGCCCGACTCCCTTACAGCGCTGCAAGATCTGGCAAGAGAACGGATGCGCAGAATGGCGAATTTGTGCGTAATCGGCATTACCGGGAGCAATGGGAAAACTACAACAAAGGAAATCCTTGGCTCAATACTCAAATCTTACGACAGCACAGCAATAAATCCGGGGAATTTAAACTCCGACATCGGCTTGCCTATGGCTGCTTTAGCCGTGGAAGATAGCCACAGGTTTGCTATTTTTGAGCTCGGTATAAATCGGCCTTCTGAAATGGATATCCTCGTCGACATCATACGACCCCACGCTGCGGCTATTACCAATATCGGCAACGCCCATATTGGGCCATTAGGCTCCAGACGGGCCATAGCGGAGGAAAAGCGAAAGATTTTCCGATTTCTGGCGCCTGAGCATGCCGGATATATCTTTGAAAAAGATGATTTTGTGGATTTTTTGCAGGAAGCCGGAGAAGGAATCAAAACATACGGACCCGCCAGCACGCCTGATTACGAGGGATTTCAAGACCTGGGGCTAGAGGGTTCTATAATCAATTGGAGAGGCCATGCTATCGCCTTTCCGCTCATAGGATCATACAACGTAATCAACGCGTTGTGCGCTATTAGTCTGGCTCTCGAGATTGGGGTGTCTGATGACGCCATAATTGATGGTTTGCAAAAAGTAAGGCCTCTCTTTGGGAGAGGCATGGTGCTCGAAGGTGGAATTACGGTCATACAAGACTGCTATAACGCAAACTCGGATTCCATGTTTCAAGCGATCGAGTTTGTAGATTCCCTTTCCTTGACTGGGAGGAAGATCCTGATATTGGGATCTATGAAGGAGTTGGGAGCCGACACCTATATCGAGCACCGGCACGTAGGCTTTCGCGCTGCCGATTCCACAGCGGATATCGTATTTTTCTTTGGTGAGGAATCGGCGGCGGCCTACGATGCAGCACAGGAAAACAGAGGAGGCGCACAAGAGCCAGAATTTTATCTCTTGTTGGATTTTTGCGAGCTAAAAAAGGTCGTGTCCGACACGGTGCGCAATGGAGACCTTGTGCTGCTTAAGGGTTCTCGGAGCGTGGAACTAGAACGGTTAATGGACACGCTAAAAAAATCGGTTTAATAGCCGTTTGCCTGAGATCCTACTATGTGGCAGGTGCGGCCGTTAGCGGGCGCACCTGTCGGCATTATTGCGGATTATCCGGCAATTGTAGAAACTCCGGGTTTCGAGTGCTTTAAGGAGGGGGAGTGCTCAAAGAATTACTCTATCCGCTTGTAGATCGGATAAGTTTTTTTAACATCTTTCAATACATCACATTCCGGGCTGCTTATGCGGCGGTAACTGCGCTGATACTGTCATTTCTATTCGGACCGTGGCTGATTTCATTTTTGACCAGGTTAAAAGCAAAGCAACAGGTGCGGGCTGACGGTCCGCGGAGCCATTTTCCCAAAACGGGAACTCCGGTGATGGGGGGTATCCTCATTATCGTTTCGGTAGTTGTTTCGGTCATCATGTGGCAGGATATAAGAAGTCATTATACCTGGATTGGCGTAATTGGGCTCTTGGCGTTTGGCCTTATTGGCTTTTTGGATGATTTTTTGAAAATTTCTACCAAGAGCTCCGACGGGCTGAAAGCTCGCGTCAAGTTTTGCGGGCAGGTTATTATTTCGTTGGCAATTGTCGCATATCTGTACGGCTCACAGCACGATCATACCACATATCTGTATCTTCCTTTTTTCAAATACCCGATACTCGATCTCCAGGTAGCCTACATTCCGTTTGCAGTAATCCTGATGGTGGGAACATCCAACGCGGTAAACTTGACCGACGGATTGGACGGCCTGGCATCGGGTTTGGTTATCCTGGTGGGAATTACGTTTGCCCTCCTCTCGTATTTAACCGGGCGCGCTGATTACGCAGAGTATCTGCGAATCCCGTATATCGAGGGAAGTGGTGAGCTTACGGTCCTTTGTCTCGCACTCGTTGGAGCATGCGTGGGATTTCTTTGGTATAACTCACACCCAGCAGAAGTTTTTATGGGAGACACTGGGAGCCTTGCCCTCGGCGGTCTGATCGGCATCATTGCTCTCATCATAAAAAAGGAAGTGCACCTCATAATCGTAGGTGGCGTTTTTGTAATAGAGGCGTTATCAGTCATTATTCAGGTTATCAGTTTTAAGCTGAGCGGGAAGCGCGTATTAAAGATGGCGCCGCTTCATCATCATTTTGAGCTGCTTGGATGGGCAGAGAGCAAAGTTGTAGTTCGCTTTTGGATTCTTGGAGCGTTATTTTCCATCCTCAGTTTGTCGACATTAAAAATTCAGTAGAGTGGATGTGCCGGTTATGAGCGATAGATTTGCAGTAGAACGCATAGAGAGGGACAGCCCCGACGTTGTATTTCTTGGCCTTTTGGTGCTCCTCGTTGGCGTTGGGCTTGTAGTTATGTATTCATCCTCCTTTTATTATGCTCAGAAGTTAACCGGGAATCCTCAGCACTTTTTAAAGAAACACGTATGGCACCTGGCGATTGGGGGGATAATGGCGCTTTTGGCCGCGCAGATGTCCCTCGACTTGCTTCGCAGGATTACGCCATTTCTTGTTCTCTTCTCTTTTATTCTGATTATGCTGACGTTTGTGCCCGGCATCGGATCAAACGCGCAGGGCGCTCAGCGTTGGATTATAATTCTGGGACAATCGTTTCAACCGTCCGAACTTGCCAAACTTTCGGTACTCCTCTATCTGTCACACATTTTCACCAAAAAGAACGATCGAATAGATGATTTTTTTAATACTCTCTTGCCACCTCTGCTCATAATCGGGTCGCTTGCAGCACTGATTTATCTACAAAACGATTTTTCCACGGCGTTTTTTATACTCCTGATTTCCCTCGCTATGTTTTTTATCGCCGGAACCCGTCTCGTGTATTTTATCCTAACCGGCGGAGTAGCCATACCGCTGTCCATCGTGCTGCTTCTCACAAAAGAGCACCGGGTACAGAGGATTATCTCATTTCTCAACCCGCAAATCGATCCCGTCGGCACGGGCTACCAAGTCATTGCGGCCCAAGCCGCTTTGGTGAGAGGGGGCATTTGGGGCAGCGGCTTTGGCCGAGGCACAAAAAAACTCGGTGGTTTGCCCGAAGCCCATTCGGATTTTGTATTCGCCGTCCTGGGTGAAGAAGCAGGATTTGTCGGAATACTGTTTATCCTTACGGTTTTTATTGCCTTTGCTGCCAGAGGCTTTATGATTTCTGTTGGCTGCGGCAATAAGTACGGCCATTATTTGTCATTTGGAATGACCACGGCGATTATCACGCAGGCGCTTTTTAATATCGCCGTCGTATCAGGTTTGGTGCCTGCTACAGGTATCCCTTTGCCTTTTTTTTCAACGGGAGGATCGTCGCTCCTCGTTATTCTCATCATGTGCGGCATTATGCTGAATATTTCCAGGTATTCTGCACGTGCACCGGCGCGTGCAACGGCGCGTGCAACGGCGCGCAACTCGGAAGCGTTGAGATGAATGGCGCAATTCTGGAAAGTGGTTTCTACCAGCACGGTGAGACAAAACGGTCTCGGCGAATACGACGCACATTTTTTGTAATAATCGCTGCCCTTGCGTTTATTCTCACTCTGGAGTTGGTGTTTCATCTCATTGTCTCACCACGTCTGCGAGTTACCCATTTGAGAGTTTTTGCCGACAGAGGGTTGGGACTTTCGGATGCGGAGGTCCTAGAGCTGGCAGGCATTCAGGGCAATGAATATTTCTATGCAATTGACGAGGCAAATATCAGCAAAAAAATCTCTGAGTACGCGCCGATAAAGACAGCCACGGTGAAAAAAGAGTTTCCGAACACGCTCAAAATATCGGTGTTTCCCCGTACTCCGCTGGTACTCAGTCTTGCCACCTTGTCAGGCTCGAGCGTTCCTATCGCCCTTGATGAAGAAGGGGTTGTGTTCCAGATAGGCCCTTCGGTATATAACCATAATCTTCCGGTGATATCCGGTCTAACTTTTCAGGAGGTGTCTCTCGGCCAAAGGGTCCATCGCACGCTTTTGGGAGCCCTGGAAGATCTTTACGCGCTGCGCGCAACGTCACCGACGCTATTCAGCTTGATATCTGAGATCAAATTCGTTAAAAAGAACCGAACATCTTTTGAAGTCCTGCTGTTTCCGCGTGATTATCGGGTGAGAGTACGAATCGGCACGCGGATCGATGCGGATCTTCTAAGGGAAATACTTCTTGTCTTGGACGTTTTTTCCAAGCAAGGCATTATAAAGAATTTGGTGGAGATAGATTTTCGCACCGATAAGGCAGTTGCCAGGTTCAAGGAGGAGTAGCCGATTGCCGTATGAGAGTTTGATTGTCGGCTTAGACATAGGGACGTCCAAAGTGTGCGCTGTTGTTGGTGAGCTCAATGAACACGGCATTCTGGATATCATCGGTGTTGGTGCGGGCAAATCTCGCGGCATGCGCCGAGGAGTGGTCGTAAATATTGAGGCAACCCTCAAGTCAGTGGCTGAGGCCATCGAAGCGGCTGAAATGATGTCAGGACGCGAGGTGCAGTCAGTAATTACGGGCATAGGCGGGGCGAGAATAGAAGGTATCAATTCACGCGGGGTAGTTGCCGTGTCCGGGCGGAATCGGGAGATAAGTCATGATGATATTCGGCGCGTAATCGACGCTGCCAAAGCTATCGTGATTCCCATGGACCGGGAGGTTCTCCACGTGCTTCCCCAGGAGTTTATTGTTGACGATCAACGGGGAATAAAGGATCCGCTGGATATGATTGGCGTGCGTCTTGAGGCGGAGGTGCACATTATTACCGGATCGATAAGCTCGGCTGAAAACCTCATGAAATGTGTAAATCGGGCGGGATTTCGCGTGCAGCAAATTGTGTTGCAATCGCTCGCCTCATCTGGAGCAGTGCTGTCTGAAGATGAGAAAGATCTAGGAGTTCTACTCGTAGATCTCGGGGGCGGCACAACGGATGTCTTAATGCATGTTGAGGGCGCGCCGTACCATACTGACGTCATCGCCATCGGCGGCAGCCAGGTTACGAGCGATCTCTCGATAATGCTGAAAACACCTGTGGATGCGGCGGAAAAAATTAAAAAAGATGCCGGATGCTGCTTCTTGCCGCTGGTAGAAGGAGATGAAGAGGTAATTATTCCAGGCGTAGGCGGATGGCCGGCGGCGTCTATTCCACGGAAAGAAATGTGCAGAATAATTCAGCCGCGTATGACGGAGATCTTCTCCATGGTGCGAGAGCAACTCGAGAAAAAAGGACTGCTTCGCCATCTCGGTGGAGGTGTCGTGCTTACCGGAGGCGGCTCGTTGCTGCCTGGAACATCCGAGTTGGCGCAGGAGGTATTCGGCGTGCCGGCGCGGATCGGGTTTCCGAAAAAAATGGGCGGACTCACGAAAGAATTTCAAAGTCCGTTGTATTCGGCGGCCGTCGGCTTGGTGTGCTTTGGGGCAGAAATCGAGCAGGCAGTGCATCAAACCATTGGTGTCGCGAAAAAGACTGGAGAAGGTATCCTCAACAGATTGCGAGGTTGGATGAGAGAGTTTTTTTGATTGAAAAAATATTTTTTTCTCTGGGAGGGGAATATGCAGATCGAAGTAGTCGATGAAGGAATTGCGGATCCTACGGTAATTAAGGTTCTTGGCGTCGGTGGCGGTGGCAGCAATGCTGTCAATCGAATGATCTTGAGCGGGCTTCAAAATGTGCAGTTTATTGCTGTCAACACGGATCTCCAGGCTCTCAAGCTTTCACAGGCTGAGACAAAGCTGTCTCTAGGCACCGAGCTAACAGGCGGCCTGGGTGCCGGCGGAGTGCCCGAGGTTGGTGAGAAGGCCGCCCTTGAGGACAAAGATGACATAAGAAATATGCTGCAGGGAGCAGATATGGTGTTTATCACCGCCGGAATGGGTGGCGGAACCGGCACCGGTGGAGCACCCGTCGTGGCCCAACTGGCGCGTGAAATGGACATTCTCTCAGTCGCCGTAGTTACAAAACCATTTGATTTTGAGGGAAGACGCAAAATGCAGTTGGCTGATGAAGGGATTCGCCGTCTGCGGGAGTCCGTAGATACCCTAATTATCATTCCCAACCAGTATTTGCTTAAAATCGTTGACAAACGAACGCCGATAAAAGAGGCTTTTCTTCTCGCAGATGACGTCCTTAGACAAGGCGTACAGGGCATTTCCGACCTTATTACAAAGCCCGGAGAGATCAATATCGATTTTGCCGACGTAAAGACCATAATGAAAGGCCAAGGAGACGCTCTTATGGGCATTGGAGCCGGCAGAGGTGACAATAGAGCCGTTGACGCAGCGACGAATGCAATAAATAACCCCCTTCTTGAAGATGCGCGGATAGAAGGTGCAAAAGGTATTTTGGTGAATGTAACCGGAGGAACCGATTTTTCTCTGATTGAGTACGAAGAGATCATCAATATAATCACCTCTAATGCCGATAGTGATGCGTTGATTATTCCCGGCACAGCCTTGGATGAGTTGATGGAGGACGAGGTACAGGTAACCGTAGTGGCAACCGGTTTTCACAGCGCGGCACAACCGGCTGGAGTCGTCCCGGCGGAGGAAGAGGAGGGAGACGATATCATCAAATACAAGGATTGGCTAAAAATGCGGGAAGGCATTATCAAGAGCCCACCACACGAGTACCTGCTTGGCCGCAATTCTGAAGAAACTGACTTGGGCATCCCTACGGTGTTGCGCGGAGACCGGACGGTACCTGGAGAAAGGGCTCAGTAATCCGGTGACTCCCTTAATCAGGGGCTTTGAAGATTATCTACGTGTGGAAAAACGCCTTGCCCCCCTGACAATAGAAACATATCTTCGCGAATGCACGCTTTACGACGAATACCTATCCGCCTGCGGCATTTCGGTGCAAGCAGCATCGGCGAGCGATATCATCAATTTCATGGCCGAACGGCAGGAAAAAGAATTGATCGATCGGTCGACTATTGCCAAGTCCCTGAGCAGTCTTTCGGCTTTTCATCGGTATTTAATTGATGAAGAGGTAAGAGCCGACAATCCTGTTCGTCTCGTAGACATGCCGAAGCTTATCCGTGGCTTGCCCACCGTCTTCGCTGAGGATGAGGTAAACGATCTCCTATCAGAGATTAACACCACCAATCCATATGGATTGCGGGACCGGGCAATGTTCGAGCTTATCTATTCCTGCGGATTGCGGATATCCGAAGCCGCGGATATGACCGTCGGCCAGATCTTTTTGGATGAGAGGATAGCCCGAGTATACGGTAAGGGCGGCAAGGAAAGGTATGTTCCACTGGGAGAAGAAGCCGTGTATTGGCTCCGAGTTTATCTGTCCGATGGGCGAATGAAACTCCTCAAGACCGTTAAAGCCCCACATCTTTTTCTCAACAATAGAGGGTTGGGTATCTCTCGCAAAGGTATATGGAAGCGTTTCAAATCCATAGCCGAGGCCGCTGGGCTTAATTCTACAAAGGTCCACGCACTCAGGCATTCATTTGCCACCCATCTGCTAAGAGGCGGCGCGGATCTCAGGGCGGTACAAGAGCTTCTCGGTCATGCCGATATAAGCACTACCCAGATTTACACTCATCTGGATAACGAAGACTTGAAGAAATCTCATAAAGACTACCACCCAAGGGGGTAGGGATGCAGACGCACAAAAAAACATACTGTCATCAAATCAAATATCCTTTTGTTGCGTTTATATGTAGAAACGGGATTTCGATTGCCGCGAGAGTCAACCATATAATAAAGCTGACTGTAGTTTGCACATTGGTGGCGACATTCCTGCTGAGCGTCGGCTGTAAAGATGATCGAAAAATCATAGTGAAAGAGCTTTCAGAACTCGACGATGGAGGATATCGGGATCAACAGCTCTCAAAGAGATCCGTCAAAAGCTTGAGAGATGAACTTGAAAGCATAGAGGATGACGTGGAAAGCATTATTTTAACCGGAGAGAGATTGGGACTACTGTACAAGACGGTCGCCTTGCGATACATGGATCGAGAGATGTACGGGCTGGCGAGGGACTATTTTAGAAAAGCTCTCGATATTTATCCGAACAACCACCTTATCTCATACAAAGCCGGTCTCTGCATGGCCCAACTGGCCCAATCTTACGCAGATCCTGCCGAGAGGCAGCAGAAGTTTCTGCAGTCGGCCGCCCATTATCTTCATGCTATTCGGATGGATGGGTCGTATATTGACGCTTTATACGCATTATCTATACTTTACATTTTCGAGCTGGATCAACCGGCAGAAGCGCTCCCCCACCTGGAGAGGATTGTTAGTATTCAAAGCAAGCAGTACAGGGCGATGTTTCTCCTTGCGCGGGTACACGTGGGTTTTGGCAGGATCGATGATGCGGCGGCGCTCTATCAAGAGATCACAGAAAATAGCAGGGATCGTGAGGAGGTGGCACGGGCCGAGGAGAACAGGAGATCCATTGTAGGAAATTGAGATGAAATATGAAATAACTTTGCTACTGGCAATCAATCGTCTCAGATTTTTGTCTCTCGCGGAAAAAACGCTTCTGACCGAGAAAGTGAAAACCACTGACCGGTTTTCCACGGTTTCTCTGGATGAGCTTCAGCACTTTATCGGGCGCACGACACGGATTCAAACCTGGGATCCCCAACAGATCGCCACCCTCGCTGAAGGGGACGGAATTTCCTTGACGCGCGGCGAGTTCGCCTACACCTTCTATTGGGATGCGACTTATCCGCCGCTTCTTAGGGAGACATTTAATCCGCCGTTTCTCCTTTTTTTCCGTGGCCGGCTGCCTGAGCCGGATTTTCCCAGCGTTGCCGTCGTGGGCACACGGTATCCTACCGGCCAGGGCAAGAAGGCTGCGTTTCAGCTTGGTATGGACCTTGGCGCCGCCGGCATACCGGTGGTATCGGGACTGGCTCGTGGAATCGACATATCAGCTCATATCGGGAATATCCGTGGTGGAGGCCGGTCAATTGCGGTGCTCGGCTGCGGCATAGATAGAGTGTATCCGGCGTCTAATGAAAAGGCTGCCAGAGATCTCATCCGGTCAGGCGGTTGCATTTTTAGCGAATACGCACCCGGCACCCCGCCGCTACGTTATAATTTTCCAGAGCGTAACCGGATTATCAGCGGTCTGGCGAGGGCAGTCGTCGTTGTAGAAGCCCCGCAGAAATCCGGGGCGTTAATCACTGCGGATTTCGCACTATCCCAGGGACGCGATTTGTATGTGCATGGGCACTGCTTAGGAACCGCTGCGGGGCGAGGGTGCAGCAAACTCGTGAATGAAGGAGCATTGGAAATAACCGTCGCAGGGGATATTTTTAAAGATTGGGGTTTGAATGCAAACCCCACACGCGGTCCTGCGGAAAAGCCAAGCCATCCGCTTCAACGCGAATTAGATGGCAATCTGTTGGCTTATGCCGGTGAATACTTTGAAAGGAATAGCAATGGCTAAAAAAGCAAGCAACACCTTACTGATTGTCGAATCACCTGCCAAAGCACGAACTATTGAGAGGTATCTTGGAACCGGATATACGGTTGCGGCATCAATGGGTCACCTTATCGATCTTCCAAAGTCTCGAGTTGCCGTTGACGTTGAGAATGATTTTGAGCCCGAGTATATCACGGTTCGCGGCAAAGCGAAAATTCTCAAGGAGCTGCAGTCAAAAGCCGGCAAGGCGGAGCATGTATTACTTGCGTCTGACAATGATAGGGAAGGCGAGGCTATCTCTTTCCACTTGAAGAATGCATTGCTAAAAAAGAACGCCCAGCTGCGTATCGAAAGGATTGTATTTAACGAAATCACTCCTCAGGCTATCCGGGCGGCCGTAAAAAATCCGCGGGACGTTGATACGGCGTTGGTAAATGCTCAAAAAGCAAGAAGGGTATTGGACAGGCTGGTTGGCTATAATCTCTCTCCGCTACTGTGGAAAAAAGTTAAAAATGGTCTTTCGGCGGGTCGGGTGCAGTCGGTTGCCCTCAGGATGATCTGCGACCGGGAGAAGGAAGTGGAGAGTTTTATACCTGAGGAATATTGGACCCTCGAGGCAGTGCTCCGCAAAGGAAAAACTTCATTCAAAGCTCTCTTAGTACAATATGACGGTGAAAAGAAGAACTTTGCCAATCGGGCTTCAATTGACGGGGCCCTGGCCGAGCTCACCGGCAAACCTTGCGCGGTTGCTCAAATACGTGAATCTGAGAAATCTTTGAAACCGCGACCGCCCTTTACCACATCGACGCTGCAGCAGACTGCTGCGAATAGACTGGGATTTACGTCCCGCAAGACGATGCAGATTGCCCAGCAGCTTTATGAGGGGATAGCTATTGGGTCCAATAGGGTTGGGCTTATTACTTATATGCGCACCGACTCAACGAGATTATCCGCCCAAGCTGTACAAGAATCACGAAATTTTATCGAGGAGAGTTTTTCTAAACAGCTTCCGGAAAAACCTAGATTTTATTCGGCATCAAAAGACGCGCAGGACGCCCACGAGGCTATTAGGCCTACATACCCGTCCTACACTCCTGATTATGTAAAATCACACCTTTCACGCGATCAGCAGCGATTGTACTCGATTATTTGGGAACGTTTCATCGCGTGTCAGATGATTAATGCGGTTACCAAGACGACAACGGTGGATTTTGAGATCGGCAAGGGCTTATTCAGGTCAAATGCAACAAAGGTCGTGGAACCGGGATTCCAAAAAGTGCTGAAATTATTGAAATCAAAAGAAAAGAAAAGCAAGCTGCCGGTGCTAAAGATAGGAGAAGCACTAGAAGTTTTGGATTTGCTGTCCGAGCAGCACTTTACGACTGGTCCGGCCCGATATACCGACGCCAGCATTGTGAGAACTCTCGAGGAACGGGGTATCGGCAGGCCTTCAACGTACGCACCCATCATATCGCGCCTCTTGGATCGCTACTACGTCGTTCGGAAACATCGCCAACTCGTGCCCACAACCCTCGGGCGAATTATCAACGACATGTTGGTGGAGTCGTTTCCCGATATTATAGAGGTGAGCTTCACGGCCGAAATGGAGCAACGGCTCGATCTCGTCGAGGATAACAAGCAGGAATGGCACCGGATGATTGGCGAGTTCTACGATCCATTCAAGAAAAAAGTTGATCACGTCATGGAAACCCTCGAGTCAATAAAGGGGATCCTCGACGAAGATACCGATCATGTATGCGAAAAGTGCGGGAAGAAGATGGTCAAGAAGCTGGGGCGATATGGCTTTTTCCTTGCATGTTCGGGATTCCCCGAGTGTATGAATACCAAATCACTCCCTCTTGGGGCTTGCCCACGACCCGACTGCGACGGAGAGATAGTAGCAAGGAAAAAGCAGGGCGGTCGAGGCAAGGAGTTCTACGGATGCACGAATTATCCTGAATGCGACTTTATAAGTTACTATAAACCAACGAGCGTAAGTTGCCCCCGCTGCGGTCAGTTTCTCGTGGAAAAATATGACAAAAAGCGCGGCAGTCTCAACGCGTGCATCAATTCTGAGTGCAATTATCTGCGCGAGGAAGAAGGGGAGGTAACCTTAGACAGTGCATGAGCAATTCTTGAAATATCTCAAACACGTCAGGAGCCTAAGTGATCATTCCGTTGAGGCCTATCGAAGGGTTTTGGCGCATTTCGACGGCTTTTTACGCTCAAGCGCTCTTGTCGAGGAAAATCTTACCCGCAAGAGTGCTCGAGCATTTATGGCCTCATTTTCTCGAGAGGAATACTCACCGGCCTCAGTAAATCAGGCATTATCAGCGTTGCGCACATATTACTCGTTTCGGATAAAACAGGGGGTTTCGAGCCTAAATCCGTTTTCAGATATTGCCTTTCAGAAAAAGACGTCTCGATTACCCGAGGTGCTTTTTGTCTCTGAGGTTGGGGAAATATTGAATCAACCGGATGTCGCCGGAGGTAAAAAACGCGCACCCTTTTACAGCGTCCGAGATTCCTCAATTCTTGAGCTGCTCTACTCCACCGGATGCCGGGTTTCAGAACTCGTCGGCATTAATATGATGGATGTTTCCCTGAGAGAGCGGTCGATACTCATACGGGGAAAGGGTGGAAAGCAGCGAATGGTTTTTGTCGGTGATAAAGCGATGAAAGCTCTCCGCGCCTATTTGCCGCACAGGAGCGGAACATTGAGGCGCACGCCTGGCGAGGAAGCCTTTTTTGTCAACAAAAGGGGCGGACGGCTTACAAGAAGGGGTATTGCCGATATCATTAGACGACACGCGGGGCAAGCGCGTCTGCAAAAGGGCGTGACTCCTCATACATTTCGGCACAGCTTCGCGACCCATCTGCTTGACAACGGCGCCGATATCCGGGTAGTGCAGGAGATGCTCGGGCATGCTTCACTTTCCACAACCCAAGTGTATACCCACCTTGGTTTTGAGCGACTGAAGGCGGCGTATGCAAAGGCCCATCCCCATGCCCACCGACAAACCGGGGTGGACAGGAGAGATAAAACTTATGAGTTTTGAAGGTACTACTGTATTAGCCGTCAGCAAAGACGGCAAAACGGCTATTGCGGGTGACGGTCAGGTTACCCTTGGCAATACCATTATGAAAGCAACTGCGCGCAAGGTCCGCACTATCTATGACGGCAAAGTGCTCGTGGGATTCGCCGGTGCTACAGCCGATGCGTTCACCCTTTTTGAGAAATTCGAGGGAAAGATTAGGGAATACAACGGCGACATTACCCGGGCCTCGGTAGAATTGGCAAAGGAATGGCGGACCGACCGTATGCTCAGACGCCTTGAAGCCATGTTGTTAGTCGCCGATAGATCAAAACTTCTTCTTATATCGGGTACCGGAGACGTGGTTGAGCCCGATGAGGGTGTTGTCGCCATCGGGTCAGGCGGCATGTATGCGTACGCGGCCGCACTCGCCCTTCTTGCGCATCCGGATCTCGGCGCGCGTGAGATTGCGGAAAAATCGATGCACATTGCATCAAAGATATGTATCTACACAAATGAGCAACTGGTTATAGAGGAATTGGTATGAATAACGGTCTGGACACCCTCACGCCAAAACAGATTGTATCTGAGCTGGATAAGTTTGTAATAGGGCAGGATAAGGCAAAAAAAGCTGTGGCTATTGCCCTTCGCAACAGAATGCGCAGGCAGCAGCTACCGGAGGAGCTACGCGATGAAGTAGCGCCAAAGAACATCATTATGATCGGACCTACCGGAGTAGGCAAGACAGAGATCGCTCGACGCCTATCAAAGCTCTGTGGGGCACCGTTCCTAAAAGTCGAGGCGACTAAATACACCGAAGTTGGGTATGTTGGAAGAGACGTTGAGTCCATGATCCGCGATCTCATGTCAGTAGCTGTATCCATGGTTAAAAACGAGATGCAAGAGCAGGTGCGTGGGGAAGCGGAAAAGCGGGCAGAAGAGGCGCTTTTGGATCTCCTGTTGCCTGGGATTAAGCGCCCTGCCGCAGAGGATAAGTCCAATACCCCTGATCCGGGCTCAACTTTGAAAGTAACCGACGCAACTCGCGAGAAATTTCGTCAGAAGTTACAAGCCGGCGAGCTCGAAGACAAAAAAGTCGAGATAAGTGTGACCAAAAGCGTATTCCCGTCTATAGAGATTTTTTCGGGAACTACGTTTGAAGAAATGGACGTAAACCTCGGCAATATTTCCAATATGTTTGGCGGAAGGAAGAAGAAAAAGTTGGTCTCCGTAAAGAACGCCCGGGAGACAATCCTTGCCGAGGAGATGGACAAACTCATCGATAATGATCGTGTTACCGAGCTTTCCCGCCAACGCGTGGAACAGATGGGTATCGTATTTATCGATGAGATAGATAAAATCGCCTCCAGGGAGGGTCGAACGGGAGCGGATGTTTCACGGGAAGGGGTGCAGAGAGATATTCTTCCTATTGTTGAAGGTAATCAGGTCAATACGAGGTATGGCATGATAGACACCTCCCATATCCTTTTTATTGCCGCGGGCGCTTTCCATATGAGCAAGCCATCGGATCTCATTCCCGAGCTGCAGGGGAGATTCCCAATACGCGTGGAACTTAATGACTTGGATACCAATGACTTTATTAAAATACTTACACAGCCGGAGAACTCCCTCACCAGGCAGTATACTGAGCTTCTCAAAACCGAGGGCGTCATTATTGAGTTCTCCCAGGATGCGATTGATCGTCTATCAGAGATTGCCGCCGAGGTAAACTCAAAGTCTGAAAATATCGGGGCGAGGAGGCTTCACACTATAATGGAGCTATTGCTCGAGGAAGTGTCCTTTCATGCGCCCGATCTATCCGGCCAGACAGTGTCTATAACAGCTGAATATGTGGACAAACAATTGAAGGATATCGTTGAGGATCATGACTTGAGCCAATTCATTCTTTAGCTCCGTCTCAAAATGAGCTCGGCGGATTTTGTGGTTAAACCTAAACGGGTGGGTACGAACGGCCGACAATAAAAGATGGGAGGGTATAAATAATATGTTTCAAAGCAACAGTTTTGGGCAGACCCTAGATATACTGCATAGAAGTATGGATGTTTCTCTTTTGAGGAGGAGCACGATTGCAGACAATATATCCAACGCGGATACACCAAACTTCAAACGGAGCGTCATAAACTTTGAATCTGAGCTAAAACGCGCCCTTGATTCGCGACATGCTACCGGAATGAAGGCCGCTTTGACCGACAATCGTCACATTCGGTTTCGCAAGCAGGTTGATTACCGGAGTATTGGACCCCGGCGCGTTTTGGATTTTTTATCTACTGCGGATAATAACGGCAATAATGTGGATATTGAGGAGGAATCGATGCTGCTTCTGCGGAATCAATTGAATTATGAGATTATGACCCGGATGGTTACAAACCAATTCGGCCAGATGAATCTGGTTCTCAAATAGGATAACTAAATATGGGGTTATTTAGCAGCATAAATACCGCGGCAACCGGTCTGAGCGCCCAGAGAGCTCGCCTGGATGTTATTTCGAACAATATTGCTAATGTCGATACAACCCGGGACGCAGACGGCAAGCCTTTTAGAAGGAGCAGAGTCATATTTCGCCCCCGCGTCGCGTCCCCATATTGGAAGAGTCCGTTTCTGCCAAAGTTTTTGGATCACGGCATTGGCAAAGGGGTTCGCGTTGTCAACATAGAGAAAGACATGGATGCGGATCTCCGACTCGTATACGACCCTACGCATCCCGACGCAATACGCACCGGAAAACACGCGGGGTACGTCGAATACCCGAACGTAAACGTGGTCCAAGAAATGGTGGATATGATCTCGGCGTCGAGATCGTATGAGGCCAACACAGCGGTAATCAACGGCTCAAAAAGCATGTTTATGCGCGCATTGGATATTGGGAGGTAACAATGGCGTTTCTATCGGCACTTCAGGTTCACGGTGATGCGGTGAATATTAGTAGAACGCACCCAAAGCATATAGGAGGCGTAACCGGAATTGCTTCATCGCCGTCTGGAAACGATTTTGAAGACCTCCTAATTCGAGCTCTTAATGGTGTAAACCGGATCCAGCTCGAGAGCGACCAGTTGGGTACTCAGATGCTTACCGATCCGGACAGCGTGGAAACCCATGATGTTACCATAGCGATGGCAAAGGCGAATCTTGCGCTTTCCATAACTAAATCGGTAGTGGATCGGGCGATTAGTGCATACACGAGCATTATCAACATCAGATAGCGGAGTCCATTTGAACATTGAATATACAAAAAAAGTCGTATGGCTTCTGTTAGCGAGGCGATTGATATGACTTGAGTAAATAGATAGCCCGGCGTACCTGAGGGTTTGCTTTAGTGCACACCCTAGGAGTTCGCCGTTCGTGGAAAACTGGGAGGGGAACATGAACGAATGGCTCAAAAAAGTTATCGGCCAGGTTACAAACCTATGGTCAAGCCGGTCGACTGTACAAAAACTGATTCTTGTTTCTATCGTCGTAGCTGCGCTACTTGCGATAATTCTACTGATTTCATTATCATCTCGCCCGAGCATGGTACCGCTCATTACGAGCCCAATCACGGATGAAAACGCACGTGAACGAATTTCCCTGAGACTCGATGAGGAGGGGATTGATCACTCCATCACGTCGGACGGGAAAATATTGGTTCCTGACCAGAGGACGGCGAGGAAGATGGTCTCCCTCCTTGCCAGAGAGGATCTTATCCCAAAAGAAACTTCGCCTTGGGACGTTTTCAAGATGGATCGATGGACGGTCACCGATTTTGAACGCAAAGTCAATTTGAGACAGGCGATTGAACAAAATCTGGAACAGTATATAGAGACTTTGGAGGAGGTTGATTCGGCGGAAGTCACCCTTGTATTGCCGGAAACCGAGATTTTTCTAGAGAGCCAGCGGCCCGTCACGGCGTCGATTATCCTCACGCCGACACCAGGATCGGACATTGTTACAAATCGCAAGAAACTCGAGGGAATAGTACGTCTTGTAAAACTTGCAGTCGAAGGCCTCGAAGACGAAAATATCGCGATAACCGATCACCGGGGAATTCTGCTTAACGACTTTACCGGGCTTGCCGATCTTGATGACCTCGAACTGGCAAAGCGCCAAATGCGCCAGAAAACTCTCATAGAGCAGGAGCATAAAGCCCTGATCCTTTCGGAATTGAGAAGTATATTTAGTGATAACCGGGTGAGAATCATCAATATGAATATCGATCTTAACTTTGATAAGGAGACCAATAATACTCGCGAGTTCTTTCCGGTAACTATGACTGCTGACAATCCGACAACACCGTATGATGAAACACAAACAGCACCAAATGTTCTCAGATCCAAGGAGCAGGCCGACGAGAGCTTTGAGGGTACTGGTTTTAACCCGGAGGGCCCTCCCGGCCAAGAAGGACAGACTCCACCGGCGTACAAGGACTTGGATAATCTCATCGGCAAGTATGAAAACAACTCGGTCATTGAGAATTATGAGGTTAATGAGCGAAACACGGTACAACAGAAGAGCCCGTGGCAGGTTGAAAGAATCACCATTTCAGTTGCCATTGATGGCATATGGAAATGGGAGTATGATGATAAAGGAGACGTGGCTTTCAATACTGACGGAAGCATCAGCAGAATATACCAGGAAGTTGACGACACCCTTCTGAAGAAGGCCCGCGCTTTGGTGGAAGATGCCATAGGTTTCGACAAGACACGCGGAGATAGTGTGACAGTTGTGCACATCCAGTTTGACAGAACAGCCCAACACATAGAAGAGAACGAACGGTTCAGAAATCAGGCGCGTCTGCGTCAGACGATACTCTATTCTTTGGTTGGACTCGCGGCAGTCGTAGCGGCGTTTATCTTTTTCAGGTTGATTTCTCGGGAGCTCGAGCGACGCAGAAGGCTAAGGGAAGAAGAGCTCTCCCGGCAGCATCAGGCTATGCGGGAGGCCGCCCTGAGAAGCGCGGAAGAAGATGGCCTTGAGGTAGAAATGTCCGTTGAGGAGCGCGCTCGGTTGGAAATGCAGGAAAACGCGATAAATATGGCAAGAGAACATCCAGAGGACGTGGCACAATTAATAAGGACCTGGCTTGTGGAGGAATAGCCTATGGCTAAGCAGGCGGCTACCCAAACTATCCCGGCGTCAGGAGCTCCAAGTAAGCCCGGCGCAAATAAAAATCTCACCGGAAGGCAGAAAGCGGCGGTTTTTCTCGTTACCCTCGGCTCAGAGATTTCCTCGGAGATCTTCAAACATCTGCGGGAGGATGAGATCGAAGCCCTCACATTTGAGATAGCGAGGCTGGATACCATCGAGCCGGAAGAACGGGACAAAGTGCTTCTCGAGTTCAAAGAGCTCATGATGGCCCAAGATTTTATCTCGAGCGGCGGCATTGATTACGCCAGAGAACTTTTAGAAAAATCTTTGGGTTCTCAAAAGGCCGTCGATATTATCAACCGGCTAACCAGCTCGCTCCAGGTGCGACCCTTTGATTTTATTAGAAGGACCGATCCCGCCCATCTACTAAACTTTATCCAGCAGGAGCACCCTCAGACGATCGCCCTCATTCTGGCGTTTTTAGAGCCTCAGAAGGCGTCGATTATACTTGGGAGTCTACCTCATGAGGTTCAGTCGGACGTGGCAAAGCGTATCGCCACAATGGAGCGGACATCGCCTGAGGTCCTCAGGGAAGTCGAACGTGTTCTCGAGAAAAAGCTTTCAACGTTGTCACAAGAGGACTATACGGCCGCCGGCGGCGTGGAAAATATCGTTGAGATTCTCAACCTTGTGGACCGGTCTACGGAAAAAACTATTATCGAATCCCTCGAGGAAGAGGATCCAGAGCTCGCCGAGGAAATCAAGAAGCGGATGTTTGTATTTGAGGACATCGTGCTTCTCGATGATCGAGCGATCCAAAAGGTTTTGAGAGAAGTTGATACCGCCGAGCTGGCAAAGGCTTTGCGAGGCGTGGAGGCGGAGGTTCAGGACAAGATCTACCGAAATATGTCTAAACGGGCATCCTCGCTTCTAAAAGAAGAGATGGAGTATATGGGACCTGTTCGGCTTAAAGACGTGGAAGAGACTCAGCAGAAGATAGTATCGATAATCCGCAAACTTGAGGATCAAGGAGAGATCGTTGTGGCCCGTTCGGGCGAGGACGAGATGGTTATCTAGTCCGGGAGTGGGAAGTTGGCAAAAAACGTATTTCGTCCTACGGAAATCGTAAATCTAACCTCGAGTGTTCAGGTTGAACCTCCTGAGGGTTTGGTCGATGAAGTTGAGACGATGGAGGAGATGCCCGAATATACCGGCCCAACCGCTGATGATTTAAGGCGAGAGGCGGAAGCTTTCAGGGAATCTTGGGATCGCGAAAAGTCGGGAATGATCGAGAAGGCAAACGCCGAGGCAGCCGGCATCGTAAGCGACGCTGAGGCAAGGGCGTTTGAAGAGGTAAAGAGAAAAACTGATGAGGCGCAGCAGGCAAAGCAGCAGGCTGAAGATGAAGCAGCACGCACCGTTCAGGATGCCGAGTCCAGGTCTGCGCAACTAATTGCGGATGCCCAGGACCGGGCGTCTGAAATCAATGAGGCCGCTCGGAAGGAAGGCTATGGCAACGGCCGGGAGGAGGGATACCAGACAGGCACAGAGGAAGTCGACCGCCTGGTAAAACAAGTCCATTCGGTGATAGATCATGCCATCGAGAAGCGAAATGAAATCATCGAGGAGTCGGAGACACAAGTCATCAATTTGGTGCTTCTCATCGCAAAAAAGGTGGTCAAGGTCATTTCCGAAAATCAGAAAAATGTGGTTATCAATAATGTTATTCAATCGTTGCGGAAACTCAAGAGCCGGGGAGAGGTGATTATCAGGGTTAATCTAGAGGACGTAAAGCTCACTTCTGATCACGTAAAGGATTTCACCAGAATGGTCGATTCGGTGGGATCGGTGACAGTAGTAGAAGACTCGTCGGTGGATAAGGGCGGCTGCATTATAGAGACTGACTTTGGTCAGATCGACGGCCGCATATCGAGCCAGCTCCACGAGATTGAGGAGAAAATTCTGGAGTTGGCGCCAATCCGAGTTCGCGGGGAGGGATGACCGGCGAATACGATCTGTAATAGCAAAAATAACTGACACATCGCTGAGAGCGACTTGACGATTAACTGGGAGGGGAAATCGTGGCACTCTTTGAAAAATATGGGCTTGCCGTCAGGCGGATTGATCCCATTAAGCACACCGGAACAGTAACCCGGATTCATGGACTTCTTATCGAGAGCAAAGGACCGCAGGTTATTCTTGGTGAGCTCTGCCAAATCATAATCCCAAAATACGATCAGATTATCTGGGCTGAGGTAGTCGGCATTCACGGTCAGATCGCCCAGCTTATGCCTTTTTCAGATGCTGAAGGTTTGGAAATCGGGTGCCAGGTAGTGGCAATGGGCGAAACACTCAATGTACCAGTCTCAGATAAGTTACTCGGACGCGTGCTGGATTCCATGGGTCGACCAATTGATGGCAGAGGTTTTGCCGGCGCCGTGGACTGGTATTCCATTTTCTCTGAACCACCCGATGTACTTAAAAGGGCACAGATTTCGGAACGAATAGTCACGGGAATCCGCTCGATTGATGCGCTGTGCGCCGTGGGTAAAGGGCAGCGACTGGGCATTTTTTCAGGCAGCGGAGTTGGTAAATCAACTCTTCTCGGGATGATCGCTCGCAACACGAGTGCTGACGTCAACGTGATTGCTCTCATTGGTGAGCGCGGAAGGGAGGTGCGTGAGTTTATTGAGAATGATCTTGGGCGCGAAGGCCTAAAAAGATCGGTCATCGTAGTGGCCAAATCTGATTCTCCGCCTCTCTCGCGTCTGCGCGGAGCGTTCATCGCTACAACAATTGCCGAGTATTTTCGTGATCAGGGCAAGGATGTCATGCTGCTTTTCGACTCAGTGACGCGGTTCGCCAGGGCCCAGCGGGAGATCGGACTGGCTACCGGGGAGCCGCCGGCCACCAGGGGGTATACGCCTTCAGTGTTCTCTATCTTGCCAAAGTTGTTGGAGCGGTGCGGGACCTCAAACTGTGGTACCATCACAGGTTTTTATACGATTCTTGTGGAAGGTGACGATATGGATGAGCCCATTTCGGACGCCGTGCGCGGGATTCTCGATGGTCACATCATCCTGAGCCGGCGGCTTGCCGAGCGGTACCACTATCCCGCCGTTGATATTTTGGCATCCCTGTCCCGACTTGCCACTAAAGTAACATCCGCAGCAGAACAGGATGCAGCGGGCCGATTCCGGAGATTGCTCGCAACGTACACTGAGGCTGAGGACCTAATCAGCGTTGGGGCCTATGCCGAGGGAAGCAATCCGAATATTGATGAAGCCATCACAAAAATCGACGCTATTAATGATTTCCTGATTCAAGGGATTACGGAGAAGGTCGAGATCGGGACGACCGTAAACAGGATGGGAGAGATTGTAGGGATGGATACTCAAGTCGAGGGGGAAAGCGCATGAAACGATTTCGCTTCAAATTAGAGCGCATCCTTTCTCTCCGGGCATATCGGGAAAGGGAATGGGAGCTCAAATTAGGTATGGCCACCGGCAAATGTGTTCGATTGTCACGAGAGATCGATGATCGAACATATCTTAAAGCTCGAGCGGCTTTGCGTGGAATGAAAAAGCAGCCCCAAATGGCGGATTTGCTTCAAAACCACCTTTATCTGGCGAGGATTGATCAAGAAATTGGGCATAGAAATGCAGAGTTGGCTGAGAGAGAAAAAGAACGAAAAGAAGTACAGGCCGGATATCTAGATGCATCAAAGGATCGGAAAGTTCTTTCAAACCTCAAGGATAAACTCTCGGAAGCCTATAGTAAAAAACAGAAGCTCGAGGAGGTAAAAGAGATTGACGACATTAATACTGGAAGGGCAGCCCGCAAATTGCCGGGCAGTTTTGGAGCTGAGGAGTAACGGTGGCACGGTACAATACGGTTGGTGTAGGCCCGCGGATTATCGTCCTGATTCTAACACTCGTGGTGCTGATTTTTAGTGGACTGATTTTCCTTGATTATCTCGGATTAATCGATGTCAAAGATACGTTTTCTCCCGTGCTCAGACTCGTGGGTATCAAACCACGCAGCCCGTTGGAAGCGCCGGCAGCGCCTGACCTTCTCGACCAGCAACGAATCGAGCAACAGTGGCAGGCACTCGAGCTCCAACTCGAGGAGCTCGAGATTAGGAAAGGAGAGCTCGATATGCGGGAGGCGGAGCTGACCCAAATGATGGAGACGGTACGGGAGAATGAGGGGGCGTTGGTGGAAAGGGAAAAATCGTTTAACGCGAGGCTAAAACAGTACGACAATAGAAATGAAAACTTAAGAGCAGTGTCTCAACAGTTTGTAAATATGCCGCCTGAGGAGGCGGTAGTACGGCTCGTTGAGATGGATGATCAGGATATCATCGACATTTTGCGGATGACCGACACGGTGGCGGCTGAGCAAGGTGAAAATTCAGTGGCAAGCTTTTGGCTGCAATTGATGCCTCCCAGCCGTTCCGCACGAATACAAGAGAAGATGATCGATAAACCGAGCTGACCGTGAAACGGAGTAAATAAGTGCTGCTAATTGCCGACCAGTCACAGCAATACGCCTCCTTAATACCTTTTGGTAAGGGATCCATTGCCGACACATCTATACTCGATAATCAGATATATTCCGATCCGTATGATGTGGCGAAACCCGGCTCTTTTTTAGAGTCGTTTCAAAGGCTTTTAAACGAGCAATCTCAGGGCTCCATGACCGGCCGTGTCCCGTATGATAGCACAGGCGCTGGGGAAACCGATTCCCAAAGCCGGCAACGTCAAGGGCATGCGGCAGAATCCTCGGGGACCTCTGAAGGAGCTCAGAAGCGGCCGATGGATGGAATGAGGGACGAGCTAAAGCCCGTTTCCAGTGGTCCATCGGAGAAAGCCGGCAAAGACTCAATCGGCGAGACAGAAGTAACGGGAGACAGACCGGAAGTCGAGAATAACGGCCCCACCAAAACCACCAAGACGCCGGGAGACGGAGCTCAAAAAAATAACCTTGAAAACTTGCGGAAATCAAAGTCCGGGGACCCGGTGGGCAGCACCGATCTCAGCGGGACCTTGAGTCTTGGCTCGCACAGGAAGAGCGTTAAGACTTTTCTCAGGATTTCCGGCGAGGAGCGGCCGGCAACGCCAAGAAGCCGAGGCCGAGAGGCCGAAGTTAGTAGGAAGGTCGAAGCCGCCAAGAAAAGCACTGCAAGTCAACGGATAGACATAATTGATAATCGGCGCGTGCAACAGCGTGCGCAGCAGATCCCGCAGCAGGACTCGCAGCGACTGGCGCAACCGGGCACATCGCTGCCTATGTCGCCCCACGGGCAGCGACTCACGCAGCAGGACTCGCAAACGCGCTCGAAACGGCAAACTCAGAGGTCGTCTCTGGGAACGCTTCCCCGCGCGAACGGGCCCGCACTAACCGTAAATGAACGGAATGCGCTGCGCCTCGAAATGCAGCAAAGCGAAAAGGTTACCGGGCAGTATAACAAAGCGCAGGCTAACCTTCGAGTGGGTGGCGCCGCTGAGAAGCAACAGCATGGGACGGACAGTCTCCCCAAAACCCATGGGAATCGCACATCAAAGGGCGGCACCGGCAGAAATGCCCTGGGCGAAAGCGCCGCTGCTGAGGCCGGAAAGGCGGCCATAGGCGAACAGGCAGGCCTTGCCGAGGTTGGGTCCGTCGGTGAAAGCTCTGAGAGTTTGTCGGGGGTTGAGAACGGTGAGGTGAGGACGGTGGAAATCTTCCTCACAAAAACCCATCGCGGGACCCAAGAGATTGCTCAGCCGTTTGGTATGCAATCACCGTTTGCCTCTGAAACCAGGGAGCTTATCGACAGCCAAATTGTTCGCCAAACCGGCATAATTCTCAAAAATAATAATCGTGGGGAAATTCGTTTAGTGCTCAAACCCGAGCATCTTGGAAGGCTCCGAGTACGGATACAACTGGATGACAACCGGCTGACGGGCCGGATATTTGTGGATAATGCTACTGTCAAGGATTCTCTTGATAACGATTTGGAATCACTCTACAGGGCATTTCGAGAAAATGGGTTTGAAGCTGAAGGGTTTGAGGTGTTGGTCGACCGAAGAGACAGCAGGCAATCTTCGGGTCGGGACGCTGAGCAAGATTCGAGCGCAAAAACCCTTAAACACCTGCAGGATGCTGTACCGATACTTGAAGAGATAAATCAAACCAGTGATTTAATCAACCTAGTTATATGAGGAGCTAAGAATGGAGTTGGCGGCGTTATTATCATCACAGGAAACGGCTCAGACCAGGATGCAGATCGAGGCGCTAAACAAAAGTCTAGGCAATCCGGCCAACGCCCAAACTTTGGACAAAGATGACTTTCTCAAGATACTTGTTACCCAGTTGACCCATCAGGATCCCACTGAGCCGATGAAAGATACGGAGTTTATCGCACAAATGGCGCAATTTTCCTCACTCGAGCAGATGACGAATATGAGCCAAGATTTTGGGAAACTCGCCGGGATCCTCTCGACGAGCCAGGCGCTGGGTCTATTGGGCCGGATTGTCGATATCGTTGACGGTGATGCGGTGATTACCGGTGTTGTAGAAGAGGTTGCTGGAAGGGAAGCGCCTCGTGTCCTGGTCAACGGCAGATATTTTAATTTTGATAAGGTCGAGAAGATACGAGAATAAGGAGACTGCTCTATGATGCGATCATTGTTTGCCGGAGTTTCTGGTCTGCAGAACCATCAGATTCGAATGGACGTAATCGGCAACAACATCTCAAATGTAAATACCATTGGATTTAAGAAGGGCAGGGTAAACTTTCAAGACCTTTTATCCCAGACGATTCAGGGAGCGGCAAGACCAACAGATGAGCTTGGCGGCACCAATCCCAAACAGGTCGGGCTCGGTGCAAATGTAGCGGCAATCGACACAATCCATGTCCAGGGCTCCCTTCAGACAACCGGAGTGGTAAGCGATGTAGCCGTACAAGGGAACGGCTTTTTTGTCCTGAATTCCGGAGAAAAGTTCTTTTTTACGCGGGCCGGCGCATTTGGCCTCGATGAAAACGGAACGCTGGTAAACCCGGCGAATGGTATGCGGGTGCAGGGGTGGATGGCCCAGACAATAGACGGCCTGCAGTTTATCAACGCCGCTGCCGACGTCGAGGACTTGGTAGTCCCCGTGGGATCAAAGGACCCGGCCGCGGCAACCACAGAAGTGTTTCTTGCGAGCAACCTGGACAAGCGTACCCCGGAAATTTCACCGGGCGCCGCTCAGTCGGATATTCGTGAAGGTACGTGGTCGGTTGACAAAGATATCTATGACACGTTCGGCAATATACATACCATGCGTATGGATTTTACCAAAATCCCGGGCATCAATAACCAGTGGCAGGCTGAGGTCACGATTGATCCTGACGTTGCAGTGGGCACCAACTCGCTGATCGATATCGGAGCCGCAAACAGCACCGCAAACTCGTTTACTATCGAGTTTGACAATCTAGGTGCGATCCTTTCGGCAACTGATAATCAGGGAGATCTGGTAGATGCCGGTGATCTCCAAGTGCAGGTTTCTTTCGATGTACAGGAGGCCACCGCGGATGCCGCCGGTGCCCTTATCCGTCAGACATTCAACCTCAATTTAGGAACCGTAGGCAGCTACGTGAACTCTCTTACTCAATTTGCAGAATCGAGCTCGACGAAAGCGTATCGTCAAAACGGGTATCCGATGGGCTACTTGGAGAGCTATAAGATAGATCAGTCGGGGATTATCACCGGAGTTTACTCAAACGGTACGCGGAGAACCATCGGCCAAATGGCACTTGCCTCGTTTACCAATCCCGGCGGACTCGAGAAAGCCGGAGAGAGCAGCTACGCCCAAACCATTAACTCCGGCGAAGCGAATATTGGTGAATCGGGAATCGCGGGAAAAGGGAAACTGATCTCGGGTGCCCTGGAAATGAGCAATGTAGATCTTGCCGAGCAGTTTACCGACATGATCGTGACTCAGAGGGGATTTCAGGCCAACTCGAGGACAATACAGACGAGCGATCAGATGCTTCAGGAAATTCTGACACTTAAACGATAGGGAAGCATAATCTTGGTGGATAGATGATAAAGGTTACAAGACTGAGAGGGGAGATATTCTACGTCAATCCGCACCAGATAGAGTACATAGAGGCTATCCCTGACACCGCATTAGTAATGCTCTCAGGAAAGCGGCTGATAGTCCAGGAGGACTATCAGTCTATTTTTCGTAAAATTGTGCAATATAGGCGTCTTATCGGAGCCTTCAAAAACGAGGAGTAACCGTACATGGATCTTGGCACACTTATAGGACTCGGTCTCGGATTAGCCATGATAGTCATGTCAATACTTTCCGCGGGCGGTCAGATAGGTGGTTTTATACACATACCGTCGGTCTTTATGGTGATTGGGGGGTCTTTTGGCGCGATGCTCGTCGGCAATCCCATGGGTCGCTTGCTCGGGGTGATAAAGTTCGTCAGGATCGTCCTGCAGGTACCACACCATGAGGAAGAAAGAATAATCTCGAGCTTGGTTAATTTTTCGGAAAAGGCAAGAAGGGAGGGGCTTCTCGCTCTCGAGGACGATCTCGAAGAGGTAGAGGATGACTTCTTGAGAAAGGGAATCCAACTCGTAGTTGACGGGGCCGATCCCGATATTATTAAAAGCGTACTGTATACTGATCTTAACCAGCTGCAAACCCGACATTCCGTCGGGATAAAGTTGTTTGACGATTGGTCAAAAATAGCACCTGCCTTTGGCATGGTCGGTACGTTGGCCGGACTGATATCGATGCTAGCAAACTTGGAGGACGAGGCTTCAATCGGTCCAAACATGTCGCTAGCACTCATAACCACCATGTACGGAGCCATTTTGGCAAATTTGGTGTTGATTCCAGTAAAAAACAAGCTTGAAGATCGTGATGCGGATGAAACCCTTGTACGAGAGATTATGATTGAGGGTATCCTCTCAATCCAATCGGGCGACAATCCGCGGATATTAGAAGAAAAGCTGCGCTCATTCCTGCCGCCCGTGAGAAGAGAGGCTGTGCGCCAGGAATCGACAGGGGAATAACTTTTTGGTGCTCCGCCTGAGATAGGAGCGTAGGGGACAAGCCGTAGTGCCAGATTTTCAGAGGAAAAAGAAGTGCCCACCTGAAGGAGCTGCCGATTGGCTCTTGACGTACGGCGACATGGTAACTCTGCTGCTCACTTTTTTTGTCATGATGTTTACCGTCTCAGAGGTAGACGAGCATCGGCTCCAACTCATTATCGCCGCATTCAGCGGTTTGGGTGTTCTGGAGGGCGGAAACACGCTGGAACCTGGGGAGCTCGCGGAGATGGGTCATACGGTGATGCAGCTGCCGTCTCAAGAACGAGGCCGGGCTTTGGATAACGCCAGGAAAGAGGCAATATCCCAGTTTCAGCCTGAAATCAAAACTCAGACGGTCAGGGTTACAGTCGATGAGCGCGGCTTGGTCATTTCGCTTGCGGCAGATTCGTTTTTCAGAGAGGCCAGCGCAGAGGTGGACATAGAGGCGAGTAGAGTTCTACTACAACGGATTGCCGGGCTTCTCAATACCATGCCGGAAAATAAGTTTGCTATCGAGGGACACACCGATGCGGTTCCAACGGACCCGGACAGTGAATACGCCACTAATTGGGAATTGTCATCTGCCCGGGCAACCAATGTTCTTCATTATCTGGTGGATTTTGGGTCCGATGAAAGTAAGTTTCAGACGCGGGGATTTGCGGCAACGATGCCCCTAATGAACAACGATACACGAGAAGGCAGGGCCTACAATCGAAGGATTGACATCGTAATACTGTCTGAAGGGCATTTATGATGACGGATATCAGCCAAAATCGTACCTTTTTGTATGATTTATTGAATTAATGTCGATATTTTGGTAGAATTTTAGTAGGAGCTAATAGCAGACCATGGCGGACGAAGAAAGTTTTCTCGATGAGGACGTTACTGGCGGTCAGGATGTAGAAGTCGGTCAAAAAACCGGCTTCCTACCCTCGTTAGTTATCAAAATACTCAAATGGGCGGTTGCCGGGATTGCAGCCATTCTTTTTATCATCGCCGTAGTGGTAGTAACCACGAACTTCCTGAACCAAGGCCGGCGGTCATCGAGTGTGCCGATAATCTCGGAAGAATATGCAGCTGCCCCGGAAATCATGTCATGGTATGAGAATTTTGATCCGATTCGAACCCGTACCGCAGATGAGGCGTCGTATACCGTAGTCGCAAGGGTTGCCCTTGGGTATAAACAAGATGACAAGCAAATTTGGAATGAGCTGGGAAACAGGTCCCGGCTGCTACAGCATCTCATTAGGTCATACTTCACTCAAAAAACAGCAAACGAGCTGCATCCCCGCAATGAGACAATCATTGTTGAGGAGTTGCTTGAGAAGGTAAATGCCGTGATGACTTCCGGCAAGGTCAAACAGGTAATATTGCTGGAATATAATTTGATACAAATGTAATCTGTAAGGATACTGATGGCGGATAGAGGGCACTGATGAATGAGGTTCTTTCACAGGACGAAATAGATCAGCTTCTCACGGCGATTTCCACCGGTGACATCGAGACCGAAGATGTCAGCCAGGCGGCGGATCAACGAAAGATAAAGATCTATGATTTTAAACGTCCCGATAAATTCTCAAAAGAACAGATCAGGACCATCTCTATTATGCATGAAACATTCGCGCGGTTGACCACAACGTCGTTGTCCGCATCAATGAGAACTCTGGCCCACGTGCACGTGGCGTCGGTCGACCAGCTGACTTACGAGGAGTTTATCAGATCTATACCCAACCCAACGACGTTGGCGGTAATCAATATGGATCCCCTCAAGGGAATGGCGCTGCTCGAGGTCGATCCGTCGGTTACGTATACCATCATTGACAGGCTCTTTGGCGGTCAAGGCGAGGGCTCAAAAATCAACAGAGAGCTCTCTGAGATTGAAGTGGCAGTAATTGAGAGTATCATTGTGCGTATACTCGGCAATATGAGAGAAGCTTGGGCATCCGTCATTGATTTGCGCCCGCGGCTCAGCCAGATTGAGACTAATCCGCAGTTTGCCCAAGTCGTTCCGCCGACGGAAATGGTGGTGCTGGTTACTCTCGAGACAAAAGTGGGAGATGTCGAGGGTATGATGAACCTCTGCATCCCGTATATCACTATTGAGGCGATTGTGAGCAAGCTTACTGCGCAATATATGTATTCCACCGTCAGGAGAGGCACAACGACGGAAAATATGCAGGTGCTGCGGGACCAGCTCAACGCCGTCGCAATGCAGGTGGTGGCTGAAATTGGCACCATGGATATAACGATGCGGGATGTACTTTCTTTAAGAAGGGGAGATGTGATACGCCTCCAGCATGTACGTATGAACGACCCAATGATGCTCAGAATAGGAAATAAGAAGAAATTCCTTTGTCGGCCTGGTGTGGTTGGGAAGAAAGTTGCGGTGCAAATCACCGAGCAACTTGAAGAGATTACAGACGAAGAGTTTGAGGAGCTCGCGGCCGAAGGAGAAGAATAGTATGAGTGATGGTTCACTTTCTCAAGATGAAATAGATGCTTTGCTGCAAGGAAGCGGCGGGTTTGATCTCGGAGATACTGGAACGGCGGGGGACGATGTTCCCCAACCAACAACGCCGGACACAGGCGCAATCCAGCAGTTTCTGGCGGGGCTCGTAGATTCTCAAACCGGAAGCCTTTCCGGTCTCATCGGGAAGGATGTTACTTTTGGCCAACCGGTGGTTGAGGTAATATCAAATGGAGGCTTTGTCGCTTCACTACCAGACCAGATTGTCCAGATTGTCCTAAGCTTTACCGGCGGTGCTTCCGGAGCACATTCTTTTATTTTTTCACCGGAAATAGCCACAATGATTGCCGGGTTGATGATGGGGCAAGAAGAAGTTGAGCTCAATGACGCGGCGTTGTCCGCTCTCGTGGAGGCGGGAAATACCATTACGGGTTCTGAGGCCACCACAATTAGCAGCCAGTTGGGCCTGGATGTTGCAACGGAGCCGGGGGAGAGCCGGTCGGTTGCCAACAACGATGTGGAAGTCCCACCGGGGGAATTTGTCAAGGCAACGTATCAAGTTACCATCGAGGGCGAGCAGGATGCCGAATTGATAGAGATATTCGATTTAGGCATGCTTCAGCAGATAGCAGGCGGTGGCGCCGCACCCGAACCCGCAGCGCCTATAGCCGCATCACCTACTGACATGCTCGGGGATGTTGGATTTGGCGTTGGCGATCAAGATGCATTCGCCGCGCAGCCGGCGCAGGGACAGATGAGCTTTGGCATGAGCGGACAGCCCAATCCCAACGTGCAATCGGTGCAATTTCCGGCTTTAGGCGGTGCTACCGCACCTGGAGATCAGGGGAATATCGGTCTTCTCATGGATGTATACATGGAGATGACCGTTGAGCTTGGGAGGACAAGAAAGCTCATTAGAGATATACTGGGGATGGGAGAGGGGACTATTATCGAGCTGGATAAGCTTGCAGGTGAACCGGTGGATATACTGGTAAACCATAAATTGATTGCCAAAGGTGAAGTAGTAGTAATAGAAGAAAACTTTGGTGTACGTGTGACTGAAATTGTAGACCCTATGGATAGGGTTCCAGATATGTAAGTTTCGTTACCTTGGGGGGGGAACGTGACAAAAAAAAGCATCTCAATTCTGTTGACACTGGTTCTGTTCTGCGCGGTTCAATCGCCGGTGTTTTCTCAAGACATTGTTGAAACTCGGTCTGACACCGGTGCGCGGGCCGCCGTTGCGCGGACCGTTGTTGACGAGGCAAGCTTGGAAATTCAAAGCACCGGCGGCCCGCGCACCGGCGATCCGCGCACCGGCGATCCGGGAGGCGCGGACGGTGAAGTGCTCAATGTGTTCTCCGCATGGGACTTTGTGAGAATGGTATTAATCTTGGGTGCGGTAATTGCCGCCATTTTTGTCATTTTTTATTTTCTGAAGAGAACCGGAAATCTCCGTTTTCAAGAAACAAGGTTGATACGGGTTCTATCATCCAAAGCCATTTCAGGGAGCCGCTCCTTGCACCTAGTGGAAGTCGGCAATCAAGTGTTTTTGGTGGGTTCATCGGACAGCGCCGTATCTCTTGTTTCAGAGATCTTAGATAAGGAGACTCTTGATGGGCTACGACTTCAGGCTGCGAGTACTGATGTTGCCGACCGGAGAAATTTCAGTGACGTCTTATCGCAGATTTTTGGAAAGCAGGGCACTACGCATCAAGCTGCCAGTACCCTCGATCCGGTGGGGTTTATGAAGCAGCAGCGCCAGCGGGTGAAGAACATGTAGGCTGCGCGCGTTATGGCCCTGCCGGTGGGCTGTTCGGGCACTACGACCGGGAAACTGATTTTACACGTTGCATTACTGGGGGGGGAATGAAACGTATATTACTTTTGGCTATTGCCTTATTTTTTCTCTTTGGAGGCGTCGGGACTTGGGCTCAAGAGAGACCTGAAATCGCCGACGGCGGCGCCGTCGAGGACGGGCTCACCATTCCATTTGTTGACGTTACTGTCCGACAACCGGAATCAAACAGCGAAGTTGCGCTATCTTTGCAACTTCTTCTTCTCCTGTCGGTACTCACTCTTGCACCGTCCATGGTGCTCCTGACAACTTCGTTTTTGCGGATTGCGATCGTTTTTGATTTTGTTAAAAGGTCGCTTTCTCTCCAGCAGGTACCACCAACTCAGGTGCTCATGGGCATCGCGCTGTTCCTTACCCTTTTCATTATGTGGCCCACCCTTACCGACATCTACACGAACTCCTTTCAGCCTTTCGCCGAGGGTCAGATTGAGATGCAGGAGATGTATGAGGAAGCAATAGGTCCGCTGCGTCTTTTTATGTACAAACAGCTAAACGGAAATCACGATTCGATCGCTCTCTTTATGCGTATGCGTGGGCTTTCCCAGCCATCAAATTTTTCAGAGGTTCCCACCTACATCCTGATCCCGGCTTATGTGCTTAGCGAGCTAACCATCGCCTTTAAAATCGGGATTTTGCTGTTTGTGCCTTTTATCATAATAGATATGGTCGTAGCATCGACACTCATGTCCATGGGTATGATTATGTTGCCGCCTATCATGATATCCCTCCCGTTTAAGTTGGTTTTGTTTGTGCTCGTGGACGGATGGGGACTCATTACCCAACAGCTGATAGCGAGCTTTAGATAGCAATAGGAGGCACCGCATGGATCTCGGCATGGCAACAGCGATACTGCGATCGGGAATCCTTCAGATACTTATGCTCGCGGCCCCGGTTTTGCTTATAGGAATGGGAGTTGGGCTCATAGTGTCCGTATTCCAGGCAACGACTTCGATTCAGGAGCAAACCCTAACGTTTGTTCCAAAGATCGCGGCCATACTATTAGCAATTTTCGTTTTTGGGCCTTGGATGATATCCACTCTTGCACAATTCACTTTGCGAATTATTCAAACCATACCGGAAATGGCGAATTAAGGAGACCGGGTCTCAAACATATGGGATTTGATCAGATCATTGAATACACACAGCTTTTTCTCCTTGTTCTCGTGAGAGCGTTCGCCATACTTCGCATTTCGCCTCTTATGTCATCAGCGTCGGTTCCGCCAATCGCCAGGATTGGTCTTGCGTTTTTCACGACCGTGGTTGTATTCCCGGGCATCCTCGAGGCGGGATATCCGATACCTGTTGACGGCTTGAGTTATGCATTGCTCGTAGTGGGCGAAGCGATGGTGGGCATAATCATCGGCTTTTTCCTCGTGATAGTGTATGCGGCCTTTCTTGTGGCGGGCCAATTTTTCTCGATGCAGATGGGATTCGGCGCTTCTCAGGTATTCGATCCCCTTGCACAGATACAGATCCCCCTCATGGGCCAGTTTTTGAACATTATTGCAATGTTTGTTTTTATCACCGTCGGCGGATTTCAGAAGATATTTCTTTTTGGCGTTGAGAGGTCCTTCGGTGCCGTTCGCGCCGTGGATTTTGTGATGAAAAAGGACTTTATCCTGCCTACGATCTTCAAAGGCCTGACCGGCCTTTTCGAACAATCGCTCATCATCGCTTTTCCGATATTGGGAACCCTCTTTTTGGTATCGATAACCATGGGCTTGCTCGCAAAAGCGGCGCCTCAGATGAATCTGCTGATGTTGGGCTTTCCCATAGCCATTAGTGTTGCGTTTCTCATCATCTTCCTCACACTGCCGTTTACACTCGGTGCATTTTCCCGGCTTATCGATTCAAGCTTTGACGGGGTGCTTCGAATTATAGGAATTGCGGCGGGGGCACGTCAATGAAGACGTTGATGGGCCCGATTAAAGTGGACGGACGTCCCGAGAACCTCGCCCTGCCGGGGACCCAAAATGCGGTTTTTGATCCCCATGGACCCGCGAGGAATGGAGGGCCAGAGTTCTGGATAGATCTCCAGTGGTTTGCGGCCGAGGATGAAGGCCGAACCGAGGAGCCCACTGAACAGAAAATCCGCAAGGCGCGGGAAGAGGGGAAAGTCGCAAAATCCGCTGAGCTCACATCAGCAATAGTGCTGCTCTTTCCAATCATTGCGCTGGGAATACTCGGCTCTTACATATTGGCGACATTCCTCGAGATGATGCGTTTTTTTCTCAGCCTTTCGACGGAAATTGATATACAGAGGGACGCTCGAATAATCCCCGCGTTTTTCAGGTTTTTTATGCGTATAACTGTGCCAATATTTGTCGTTGCGTTTATTTCGGCGCTCTTGGGAAATATACTGCAGGTGGGATTTCTCTTTTCCGCCAAGCCGATTACTCCGGACCTATCTCGTGTACTTCCTCGGTTTGGGCGTTTTTTCAAGCGTGCGCTGTTCTCGGGCGAGGCCGCGTTTAACCTGGGAAAGTCAATCTTTAAGATTATTGTCATTGGATCGATAGCGTTCCTCAATGTGAGCGGAAAGCTCGATGATATAGCGACCCTTGTATCTTCCACGTTCTGGCAGAGTTTGCAGACAATCTCCGGGGTTGCGTTCAGGATTCTTGTCGAGGCGGCAATTGCCCTTTTGCTGCTCTCCATTCCAGACTATATATTTCAGCGCTTTCAACACAGGCAATCTCTGAGAATGTCTCGTCAAGAATTAAAGGAAGAAAGAAGGATGTCTGAAGGAGATCCCTTGGTCAGAAGCCGTCTCAGGGACCGTATGCGTGAGCTCCTAACGAGGAATATGATGAGGAGCGTTCCGACTGCCGACGTAGTCGTCACAAACCCTACCCACTATGCAATAGCTATGGAGTGGAATAGAAGAACTATGGATGCCCCCATGGTCACAGCTAAGGGAATGGATAATATCGCACTCCGGATACGCGAAATTGCTGAGGAACATGATGTCCCTTGTATAGAAAACAAGCCACTGGCGAGGGCGCTGTACTCGGAAGTGGAAATCGGCGATATCATCCCCGAAAAATACTATGAAGTGATGGCGTTGGTACTCGCCCAGGTCTACAAGATGAACGGGCAAACCCTCGAGGCCGTGTGACGTGATGAGAGGTAAATATGGCTGATATTCCAAACACTGTCGGACGATCGTTGTTCCGACAAAAAAGCGACATTTTTGTTGCCGCCGGAGTCGTGATGGTCGTCATGATGATGATCATTCCGCTTCCTACGGTTCTCCTCGATATGCTCATGGCATTTAACTTGGTGTTGAGCCTATTGGTTATTCTCATCGTGCTCTACACCCTCCAGGCCCTTGATTTTTCGGTATTTCCTACCCTCTTGCTCGTGGCCACAGTTTTTGGCCTCGCCCTGAACGTTTCCTCAACGCGGCTCATCCTGTCCCGGGGTTCAGACTTTAGCGGACGGATCGTACGCGCATTTTCGGGTTTTGTGGTCGGTTCAAGCGGCCTTCAGGGCATTGTCATCGGATTTATCATATTTATGATTATTATTGCCGTTCAATTCATCGTAATCACAAAAGGATCTACGAGGGTGGCCGAGGTGGCGGCAAGGTTTACGCTGGACGCTCTCCCCGGAAAGCAGATGGCAATTGAAGCCGAATATAATTCGGGAGCGATTACTGAAGATGAAGCGACGAAGCGAAAGAACGATTTACAAAAGCAAGTAGATTTTTATGGTGCAATGGATGGTGCCTCGAAATTCGTCTCGGGAAACGTCAAAGTCGGCATACTCATAACGTTTATCAACATAATTGGCGGGATAATTGTTGGAATGACAATTCACGGTGAGACTATAGACGTCGCACTAAGCTCTTATATTTCCCTAGCAATCGGCGATGGGCTCGTAACCCAATTCCCGGCGCTTCTCATCTCCACCGCGACAGGCATTATAGTAACCAGAGCTATCTCCGACGGCACATTCGGCAAGGATATTACCAATCAATTTTCTCAGCAGTCCAGGGTATATTGGATCGGTGCTTTTTTCCTCCTATTACTGGCATTTCTGCCTGGTTTTCCGTGGTATGTGTTGATTCCTATGTCAGGACTTACGGGGTTTTTAGCGTATCGGCTCTCAAAAAAGCAGATTGCATTGGAAGATGCCGAGCAGCTGGAAGAAGCTGCCGCGAAAGCCCAGCCGCCGTCGGCTGAGATGTCTCCGGTAGTACCTTTGGATCCGCTTTCCCTTGAGTTGGGCTATGGTCTTATTCCACTTGTTGATAAAGATCAAGGGGCGGAGTTGCTCGACAGAATTACGAGGATCAGGCGAGAGAAAGCCCTCGATCTTGGATTGGTAGTTCCACGAATACGAATAATTGACAATATGCGTCTCGAACCCTCTGAATATTGCGCAAAGATAAAGGGCGTGGAGGTTGGCCGCGGCACAATCCGGACAGGCCATTATTTAGCGATCAATCCGGGAGGTGAGAAAGAGGCTATAGAAGGGGAGAAAACCATAGATCCGGCCTTTGGGCTGCCGGCACTGTGGATAACTGAAGAGCACAGAGAAGACGCCGAGAGGGCCGGATATACGGTGGTCGACTCACCGTCAATTATCGCTACCCATCTTACGCATATAATTGAACGTCACGCCGCTGAGATACTTGGCAGGCAAGAGGTCCAATCAATTATTGATACGTTGCGGACAGACTATCCCGCGGTTGTTGATGAAGTGACCAACGCGTTTAATAACGGTGAGATTCAAAAAGTGCTTCAGGGGCTGCTTTCTGAGCAGGTATCAATCCGGAATATGGTCACGATTCTCGAAGCATTGGCCGACTATGGAGGGGTTTCAAAGGATGTAGGATTCCTTATCGAGAAAACCCGCCAATCGTTAGGACGACAGATCTGTCTGCAATACGCCGACCCTGATAAAACTCTCAGGGTACTCACTATCCAGCCAATCCTCGAGCAGAAACTGATAGAATCTCGTCTTGAGACTGCCGCCGGATTAATTGCTGCATTAGAGCCATCGGAACATCGGGGTTGGATAGAGGCGTTGGCAAATGCGGTCCGGGAAGTTCAAGAAGGCGGCGAGTTCCCGGTAATCCTCTGTTCGGAGGCGGCTCGGCCGTTGGTAAAATCGAGCTCAAGAGCGGAAATTCCTGACCTGGCAGTACTCTCAGTGCCGGAGATCGTAACAGATATAAAGATAGAAGCCCTTGGCGAGATAAGCCTGGTTGAGGCACCGAGCTGACCAGGCCATTTATCCTCCGAGTTCGTACAATGGGTGCCAACTGCGACCCGTCGGTTCTACGCAGGTAATTTCGACGGGCGGCGGCAAAAAAAGGTAAAGGTGCTTTATGCAATATTTTACAGAAACGGCTCTTACTCACGGTGAAGTGCTCGAGAAAATCCGCCTGAAACATGGTGACAAAGCTAAAATTCTTACGCACCGAACCGTACGCATCGGCGGATTTCTCGGCCTATTTGCCAGAGATGGGGTCGAGATAACCGGGTATATCGCCCAGGAATCCAGACGGAACCGGGTACAGGATATTGAGCAAGAAAAGCAAAAAATCCTCAACAGTGTTAAGAAAGATCAGACGTTGCAACAAGTGCTGAAAGAAGTGCAGTGCATAAAGCAAACATTGGATAATGCACCGGCCGAAGAATCGGAGCGACACCAAACGCTTGCGACAATCGAAGACCAGCTTTCTAAGAATGATTTTACGATAGGCTATATACGACGGATCATTTTACGGATAAAAAGGCATTTTTCTCTTGAAGAGCTTGACAACTACGAGCTTGTGCAGAGAAAAGTGGTTGATTGGATCGCTGAAACTATCCAGCTGAACCGGGTGAGCTTCTTAAAAAAACCAAAAATCATTGTCCTGGTTGGTCCAACCGGTGTCGGGAAAACGACGACTATAGCAAAGCTTGCTGCCATTCACGGAATAGGGAGCAACGGTGATCGTCCAAAAACTGTACGGATGATTACCATTGATAATTATCGAATTGGAGCAAAACAGCAAATTGAGACCTATGGGGACATCATGGGTATACCAGTGTCTTGTGTGGAGACGTTTGACGAGTTGAAGAAAATGATCGTTCTCTTTCAGGATGTTGAGCTCGTGCTCATCGACACTATTGGTAAAAGCCCGCGGGATTATATGAAACTCGCGGAGATGCGTGAGCTCCTTGATGCCTGCGGGTCGGAAGCAGAGATATATCTGGCCGTCAGCGCTACCACCAAAACTGCCGATCTTCTCGAGGTTTTCCAGCAATTCGAACCGTTTAAATACAGCTCGTTGGTGTTGACAAAGCTGGATGAAACTATGCATATCGGCAACATCATAAGCGCGTTGGCTGAAAAGAATCGCCCAATCGCTTTTATAACCGATGGTCAGGTGGTACCTCAGGATATAGAAAAAGCATCCGTTACGAGCATGTTGATGCATTTGGACGGATTTAGGGTAGATCAGGAGAGAATATCTAGAGTTTTTGATGGCGGAGCCGAGACGACTGCGCCGATAAGATGATCATAGGCACTTTTCGGGTACGCTCGGGCGGTCGACAACAACATGATCTATGCAATCTACAGAGGCGGCGCTTCTATAAGAGCATCAGCCGCCAAGGTTGTCGGCGGCCGGTGCAACGGCGAGGGTGACGGATGTAATAGCACCGGTTGGCACGGGTTCCCAACGGGTGCCCAATGGAGAAAGCGTATGGCGGATCAGGCTGAGCAATTACGGCAGTTAATGAAGAGTCGATCATCCCAAAAACCAGGCAACAATGGAAAAAAAACCAGGATCATTGCAATCTCAAGCGGCAAAGGCGGCGTCGGCAAGACGAATCTTTCGATTAATATCGCGCTGGCTTATGCTCAGCTTGGGAAACGCGTGATCGTAATGGACGCCGACCTTGGGTTGGCAAATGTAAATGTCATCTTAGGCATCATCCCGAAATACAATTTATACCACCTCATCCGCAAACAGAAAAACATGAAAGATATTATCCTCGATACTGATTATGGGATCCAGATCGTGGCGGGTGCCTCCGGATTTTCGAAAATCGCAAATCTTTCCGACGAGGAGCGGGAGAACTTCATTGAGGAGCTTTCAGATCTCTCCTCAGCGGACGTGATTATTATTGACACGAGCGCCGGGGTCTCAAACAACGTGTTAGACTTTATAGCCGCAGCGGATGACGCCATTATCATTACGACGCCTGAACCTACTGCCATTACTGACGCCTACGGAATTATCAAAATAATTGCTACCGAAGTCGACTATCTGAATCTTGGTTTAAAACTCATAGTAAATCGCGTAAAATCCGTCACACAGGGGAAAAAGGTGGCCGAAAGGGTTATTAATATCGCCGGACAATTTCTCAATCTGAAGATTGATTATCTGGGCTATGTGTATGAGGATCTGGCGGTATCTCAGGCCGTGTTGCGACAAAAACCGTTCCTAATCGTTGAGCCCAAGGGCAAGGCGTCAATTTGTGTGCAACATATTGTGAGCCGGCTTGAAAAAGTAGAATACAGAGAGGGAGGCGGGCTAGGCAAATTTATCAAAAAACTGGTGGGCAGAATTGGATGAGGCCTTAGCTTGACGCCACCCAACTTTTTCCATACTCTACACTTAGGGGTGGTATACCTATACCGGTATGCCGTAAATGGAGGGGAATGCCGTGAATTTGAACTGGAAATTGCCCTCGATAAGCGGAGGCGCAGCGTTCGTACTTTCTTTGCTAGCGGGGGTATTTGGCGGTGTTGGATTTGGCACCATTCTTATCCGAGGGTTTTTAGGAGGCGTGATATTCGCCACTTTGTCCCTGGGTGTTGACTACCTGCTGAGAAAATTTATTCCAGATATGTTCCAGGCAGAAGCGCCCGCCGTCGCTGGGGCTCAAGGCAGCAAAATCGATATTACCATTGATGAAGACATCCCTCGGGAACGAAGCGGCGATGACAATGCTAAAGAGGATTCTGAAGAAAGTCTTGAATCCGAGCTTGAGCAGAGTGAAGAAGTAACGGCAAATTTATCCGAGAATGCGGAAATACATGTCGATGATGATGGATCTGCCAAGGAGGAATCCACATTTAGCGCTAAGAACCTGCCGAGCTTTGATTCTCTGGAGGATACTTTCGCGGATACCATTAATGACGGAGAAGAAGCAGAATCGGCACAATCGGGCTCAAGTATTGACGTACTCGGAGCCGAGGAGGATCCGGCGATTGTTGCAGAAGCCGTGAGGACACTAATGAAGCGAGACCAAGAAGGATGATGTATGGCTGACAAGCTGTTCGAGAAAAGAACGGAGGAAGAGCTCTGGTTGCTCTATAAGAAGGATCGAGATCCACGTATTCGCGACGTTTTTGTCAGACAGTACGCGCCTTTGGTTAAATATGTCGCAGGAAAAGTTGCAATTGGGATGCCTCACAATGTTGAATTCGATGACTTAGTCGGTTTTGGTGTTTTCGGGTTGTTTGATGCTATTGAAAAATTCGATCCTGATAAGCATGTGAAATTTAAAACATACGCCGTTACGCGGATCCGTGGTGCGATTTTTGACGAGCTACGTTCCATCGATTGGGTTCCACGGTCGGTCAGACAAAAGGCGAGAGAGGTGGAAGATGCAGTCAGGCATCTGGAGACCTCATTAGGCAGATCGGCTTCAGATCTTGAGATTGCCCGTGTAATGGGAATGAACTTGGCAGAATTTCAAAAACTTATGTTAAAAATAAGCAGCACAAGCATCCTGTCATTAAACGATGTCTGGTACACCGGAGAGGACAATGACAAAGTATCAATTGTGGAAAGCATTGAGTCTCCTCAAAGCCTAAACCCCGATATCATTGTTGAGAAAGAAGAGATCAAGCGGGTTATAATTGAGGCTATTCACGAGCTGCCGGACAAAGAAAAAAAGGTGCTCGTTCTCTACTACTATGAAGATCTTACTCTGAAAGAAATCGGCAAGGTCCTTGAAGTAACGGAATCTCGAATCTCGCAGCTGCATACAAAAGCGATAATGAGATTAAGGGCCAAGCTGACAAATATCAAGAAGGGGATCATCTAAGGGGGGCAAAAAGTGGTATCCGTTCAAGAGCTACGTGAGTATATGCGGGATCGCGCCGCGGATGATCGGTCAAGGAGATCAGTACAGGTAACCGCGGATTCCATTGAAACAGCCCTCAATGAAGCTGCCGTCGAGCTCGATCTACCGGTAAAAAAGCTAGAATACGAGGTCCTCGAGCGGGGCAGTAGAGGAATTTTTGGCGTAAACAAAAAGAACTTTATCCTCATCGTATACGAGGCCACTCAGGATCAGGATGAAAACTCAGAAGACGATGATCTTGGCATCGATTTTGATCTTGTCGGCGCGGTAGAGCGGAATAATCCGGATGTAGACGGTGACGCAGTGGTAAGGTTGAGTGTCGACGGCGCGCTCCTCAGGGTCCGTTCCCCGCAAGGGAAAGGCAAGAAGGCTACCGAAGACCAAGCATTAGCGATGCTCGAAAGCCGAGGTGTAGATCAATTTGATGGCTCAATGGTCACCAAAGTGGTAAAGCAGGCGGACGGGCAGTTTATACGTGTCGGAGAGTTTTCCTATAATCCTGCAAATGACAGCATTATGGCGATAAGCATTACTGATAGAGAAATGAAGGCTTATATGGTTGTTCATGCGCCGGGACCTGGTGGTGTAGATCAATCCGTTGAGACTATGATCGCATTTCTCAAAAACAACGATGTCATCCACGGGATACAGGAAGACGCCTTGACGGAGTTTGAAACTGCGCCCAGGTTTGAGGAATCAATCCTCGTCGCAGAGGGTACGTACCCAAAAGACGGAAAAGACGCAAAAATACTTTACAATTTTGAGTTTGATCGGAGCAAAATAAAGCTCAAAGAGAAAAATGGAAAAGTAGACTTCAAAGAGATGAATCTTGTCCAAAATGTCGTTGAAGGTCAGATATTGGCAAAAAAAGTCCAGCGCGAACAGGGCTCTGCGGGACGCACCGTCAGCGGGAAACTGTTGCCTGCCAAGGACGGCAAAGATGTGGAAATCGGCGCGGGAAAAAACGTCGAGCTTTCCGACGACCGGATGTCCGTCAAATCTACGCTAAATGGCCAAGTCATTCTTAACGCCGGTAAAATCAACGTGGAGCCAATATATGTAGTGCAGGGTGATGTCAACCTGAAGACCGGCGGCAACGTGATTTTCTTGGGAACCGTATTTGTGAAGGGAAGCGTCGCTGATGGATTTAAGGTAAAAGCATCCGGAAACATCGAGATAATGGGAAACGTTGGAAAAGCCGTGCTGGACGCTGAAGGAGATATTATCGTCCATCAAGGAATCACAGGCAAAAACGGAGGTAATATACATTCGGGCAAAAGCGTTTGGGCAAAGTTTATTGAAAATGCGCAGGTAGAGGCGGCCGAGCATGTGGTGGCGAGCGACGGCATTATCAATTCGCATGTTATCGCTAATGGCAAAATTGTGTGTCAGGGCAAACGTGCAACCATTGTCGGAGGAGATCTCAAGGCCGCCGAGGAAATTCACGCAAAAGCATTGGGATCAGTGGCGGGCTCGGAAACGATTTTGGAGGTCGGGTATGATCCTCGAAGTAAGGAGAAATTGGCAAAGCTCGAGGAGAAGATTGGAAAACTCGAAAATGGTCTTGATGAGATTAATTTGAATATCCACACTATTGAAAACCTCAAAAAGGTTAAACGTGAGCTGCCTGAGGAAAAGGCACAATTCTTGGAAGAGATGTGCCAGAAAAAGGAGGATACTCTTGTACAGAAGCAGACATTCAAGGATGAGGCTGCAAAGATCAAAGAGTATCTGTCTTCTCTCAAAATCCGCGGGAAAATTGGCGCGTCGGCAAAAGTGTTTCCGGGAGTCCGCATTTACATAAAGGACGCCTTTCTCGAGGTCCGCAATGAATTTAGCGCTGTAACTTTTATAAACGAGGCAAACCTTGTGAAAATAACAAAATATGAGGAACTAGAAGAGCGGCTTGTCAGAAAACGGTAACCACCCATTTTTAATCTCTCCGCGCGACGGTGAAGACGCTCTTCTGCCGGCTAATATGTAGAGGTATTGGTGTGCCGATTCAGCCGATAGATCTCCAAACGCTCTTTATGAGGCTTAACCAGGTGGGCAAGGAGCAGGCCGCTCAGAGGGAAGCCGCGCATGTGGCGCAAACTCAGCAAGGCTCTGAAATTGCCCGCAGAGCGGAAGAACAAGCGCACACGGTAAACGAAACGCGAGATTTGGAGTACGGGCCGGAAGCGGTTGAGGATGAAGAGCAAAAGAGCAAACGCGAGAGCAAACGCGGCGGCGAGCGCGGCGGCCAGCGGGAAGGTCAGGGGGAGGAGAGCAAAGAACAGCCGGCTGAACAATCCCACGGTACTAAAAAAGAGATTTTTAAAGATCCGGATTTGGGCACCAAAATCGACATCATAGGATGATTGCATGGGTGCTGTATTAATAAGTGTCGCAATTAATGCCGCTCTTGTCTTAATTGCATTTGCGTATTTCAGGGCAAAAATCAACGCTACTCTTAGTGGTGATAGGTTGCTGAACGACCTCCGGGACGAGGTAAACCATCTCGTCGTTGAGCTAAACGGTACCACGGAACGGAATCTGGGATTATTTGAGGAGCGGGTGGCAAAGCTGCAGGACTTGATTCGCGATGCCGACAAAAAAATTTTGCTGCTGTCGCGAGAAGGTGAAAAGCATAAGCTTGGAACCGACGTATACGACAAACTAAAACGAGCGGTTCCTCTCGTGGCAAAACCTCGGGAGCCAATTATCTCCTCTAATGAGGCATCCGTAGCACAACCGGAAAAAAGCGAGGCTAATATTGTGCTTGATCTTTATCGCAAAGGCTTTGATCCAAAGCTCATCGCATCAAAGACCGGCTCTTCCCTCGGCGAGGTTGAGCTAATTATTTCCCTCGAGGATCAGAAGAAATAGCATTTGGAATAAGCATGGAATCAGAAAAGAGTAAACCACGCGAGCGATTTGCCGCGGATAGCAGAAGGTACCTTCAGCACGCCGATGCTCTTGTCAGGCGTCTGAAACAGGGCAGCCAGAAGAGCGAGGATATTCACGAGCTTTTCCGGTGTATTCATTCCATAAAGTCTGAAGGATCCTATTTGCGCTTCCGTGAGGTAACATCTATTGCCCACGAGCTAGAAAGCGGGCTCGATAAAGCAAGGCGTGAAATAACCATGCTGGACAAAAGCTCAGTAGCTGCAATTGAGCAGCAACTCGGGAAGTTACAGAAGGCAATAAGCGATGTTAATGAGCCTGAGGCTGATATCACCGGGTCTCAAACACCACTTTTTAACATGTTTGAAAAAAAGCTGCTGAATGAGGCGCACCGCCGCGGAGACCGCTTCTATCGGGTACGTTGCCAACTCGATGATAAAGCTCCCATGAAAAAGGCTAGAGCGTACTTAATACTCAGCAATCTCGAACAAATCTCAAATGTTATTCGTATGCAGCCGCCGATTCAGTCGACTGAGGACAGGGTTTTTTTGGATCTGTCGTTTTATCTCACAGCAGATATCCGCGAAGACGCGATCTATGCGTGTGTTGACATCGATCAGGTCACCGGCGCGCAGATAGAAATATTGGATTTTCAGCCGACGGGAAACATCCTTGGAGCCCGTGAGGCACTGGCCATTGAGGCTCCGTCTTTTTTTAGAATCTCAGAGCAAAAAATAACCCGGCTATCGGAATACGCAAATGAGCTCAATATGGCGCTTAAAGAGCTTCAGCTTTCGCCTGAGCGTGGCGGCATCGATTTGGCAAATACGATCGACCTGAGCCAAAACATAATCGGTGAGCTTAAATCGGTACGAGTTTCGCGCCTGGACGAGGAGTTTAGCCGCCTTGAAGAGTTGGCCACCGACATTTCTGCCCAACTTGGCAAGGAGCTGTCAATCGACTTTGAAGGGGAGCACGTTGAGATAGACCGCCGTCTACTCACCATCCTGTCCGATCCTCTCAATCACCTGGTACGGAACGCTATTGATCACGGAGTAGAGTCTCCTGCCGAAAGAGCCGGTAGCAGGAAGCCCGCAAAAGGATCAGTGCAGGTTATTGCCGGCGTGAAAGGAGAACGGATTGAAATCGTAGTCAGGGACGACGGCAAAGGTATCGATGAAGCCTTAATACGGCGGCGTTCAGCCGAGCTAAGTCACCAGATTAGAAAATCGGACGGCCTCATTGATATGTTGAGCAGGCCCGGATTTACCACGCTGGAGGAGGCCACTGACCTCTCCGGCAGGGGGGTCGGGCTCGATCTAGTCGTCCAGCGGATACGGTCTGTGGGCGGTATTGTGACTGTATCGACTGCCGTCGGCAAGGGCTCTGCGTTTACCATTTCGGTTCCACGTGGTGCGACCTACTCGCAGCTCCTGTTTTTTAGATTCGGAAAGTTGCTGTATGCCTTGCCAACGGGTGCGGTGGAACATATTGAACGTCTTACCCAGGGAGATTTGCAGAAGGACCGGAAAGAGAGAATATTTTATCGGCGCATTCCAGCGTTTGCTGCCGACCGTCCTGCAGTTGCTGCGACGACACCATCTTTGGGCCGATATGCGATAGTTACGAGCCATCTACAGAAGCAGGCGTGCTTCTTAGCGGACGATTTACTTTTTGAGCACGATATGCCTGACAGCGATGCAGATAAACTACGGCAGCAGAAACACCGGCACTCCGTCCGGATTGGATCTGAAAAGAGGGAGTTTCTCTATCTTTCGCCGGGTGCGGTAGTGGGATCTTGAGTCGACCGACCCGATCGCTGGCCGCCCGACCGCTGGCCGCCCGACCGATTTGCATTACATAAGTTTTACTTGATGATTTTGCGGGAAGATGCTATTCTCAAGTGCAAATGAGGCCGTTGCATAACCAGGATTGGGTGCCGCACGACACTTCACGCGACCCCAATTGTGTGGGGATATTTAATGAGGGACACCATATATAGCGTAACCCGGGAAGTTACGGTGGGTTGTGAGACACCTTCAATAGCTATGTTTGCACCAATGGGGAGAATATGCCTTTGCATGAACTCAATGCCCTGCTTCGGATGTACAAGTATATGTACATGTCTCGCAAGTGTGAAGATAGGCTGATAGAGCTCTATAGGCAGGGCATAGTAAAGGGTACCGTCACGTCGGGAGAAGGGAACGAGGCGGCGATAGTAGGTGCTGTTTCAACGCTGAACCCTGAAACTGACGTCTGCAATTTTATGCAACGGGATTTTGCAGGATATCTCATCTGGGGGGTGTCCATCTATCATCTTTTTTCACATTACATAGCAAATAAAGACAGCGCAACACAGGGAAAGGACGGAAACGTCCACCACGGTATACCTGAGCGGGGTCTGCTACCGATGGTGAGCCATTTGGGGGCCATGCTGCCAAATGTTGTTGGGGCAACGTACGCCAGGCGGAAGCAGGGAAAAAACTCTATCGGACTGGCAATTATTGGAGATGGAGGCACGAGCACAGGCGATTTTCATGAATCAATAAACATTGCCTCGGTTCTGGGTATTCCTGTACTTTTTTTTATTGAAAACAATCAATGGGCGTATTCTACGCCAAACTCTCTCCAATTCAAATGCTCTGATCTTTCCCTGAGATCCGCCGGATACGGGATAAAGGGCAAGAAGATAAAAGCAACCGACGTATCGCTGGTATGTCGTGAGGTCAATGATATAGTACAAGAAATGAGAAGCACGGGTGAGCCGTTTATTTTGCAGGCAGACACCTACCGTCTATCGGGTCATGCGGCGTACGATAAGGCCGAATATGTGCCGGCGGATGAGCTCAATACATGGAAAAGAGAAGATCCGGTCCCGATGGCGCGGTCTAAAATTGTTAGTGAAGGGATTCAGTCTGAGTCCGAAATGCAAAATCTTGAAGAAAAATGGGATCGGAAGATTGATGACGAGTCCAATAGAGCCCTGCAGGCTGAGAAGATTAATCCTTCTTCCATTGGATGGAACGTTTTCGCTGAGACGAAGCCGGATATTACTTTGCCACCCCACAGTGGCGAAAACTTAACTCCGGTGCAAGCTGTTAATCACGCACTTCATCATGCCTTGGCTCATGACAGCAATGTTTTTTTAATTGGTGAAGATATAGGGTATTTTGGAGGTCCGTTCAAGGCCACAAAGGACCTTTTTAAAGAGTTTGGACGGGGCCAAGTGATCGACATGCCGTTGGCAGAATCGGGATTCTGCGGATTTGCCATTGGTGCCTCTGAGATGGGATTGCGACCTGTGGTGGAAATGCAATTTTCCGATTTTAGCACCGATGCGATAACACAAATATGCGTAAACGCCGGCACTTTCTTTTTCAGGACGGGCAGGCGGCTGCCCCTTACTATTCGGATGCCGGGAGGAGGGGGATTGAGCTACGGTCCTTTCCATTCGGAGGATCTCGAGGGCCTCTACGGCACATTTCCTGGTTTGAAGTTGGTCTATCCGTCCGTCGTCGAGGACTATTTTTCACTTCTCCTTGGTTCTATCTACGATGACAATCCGGTGCTGTTCTTTGAAAACAAGTTTCTCCATAGGCGGCTGCGGGGAAACGTGACTTTTACGGGAGAAATAGAGCGGCTTGAAAAGGCGCGCGTGCACAAAGCAGGTGATAATTTGACAATACTTGCCTATGGTGCGATGTTTCATGAAGTCATCGCCGCGGTGCAAGCGGTGGAGAAGCGGCTGGACGCTTCGATAGAGATTATTGATCCGAGGATATTAAAGCCGTTTGATTGGGATACATTGGCCGAATCCGTGACTAAAACTCACAGATTGCTGGTCGTCCACGAATCTTGGGGCGCATGTAGCATTGGATCTTGGATAATATCCGGAATTCTTGAAAAGGTATTTTTTGAACTAGATGCGCCGCCCATGCTTTTTACCCCACCGGACACACCCGTTCCGTTCGCACCTGAACTTGAGGAAGTGTATCGTCCAGGCCGGGAATCAATCGCGGAAACAATACAGAGACTTCTATCAATGTAGGAGAATAAATATGAGTTCTCACGAATTCGTTGTGACTATACCAATGCCATTTACTGGAGAATCCATTATAGACGGAATACTTGTGAATTGGCTGGTAGAACCTGGCGAGACTGTTCAGAAAGGACAGCATATTGCTGAAATTGAGACGGAAAAATCGGTATGGGAGTTTGAGGCGCCGTGCGAGGGAGAAATACTTTCCCTCAGAGCAAAACCCGGTGACGTTGTAGAGGTTAAGGCGCCGTTGCTGGACATGAAAACCGTCGATGCAAATGTTCGGCATTTATTACAGCAGCAGAACGAGGCCGCGCCGGCGATCATTAACGGAGGCAATGGGAAGGGCGTGGTAAACGCAGCTAGATCTCGCATTTCTATCAGCCCTAGGGCAAAAAAACTTCTCCGCGACAGAGCGATTTCTGATGATGAAGCAAAACAGATACCGGGCACCGGCCCGGATGGCCGGCTTACCGCAGATGATGTTGAGCGCCATCTGCGTACGGAAGCTGATGAGGCCACTCAAGATGATGGCAAAACAATTGTAAGTTATATCGCGGGCATGGGAGCTTACGTGCCTCAAAAAATCGTTAGCAACAGCATTTTCGCGCCCCATTTCCCCGACATAAGCGAATCATATATTGAAAAAGTCACCGGTATTAAGGAACGCCGATGGGTGGACGCAGAAAAGACATCCGATATGGCGGTGGCCGCTGCCGAGGAAGCGATTGAAAACTCAGGGCTAAGAATTAGCGATATCGATATGATTATCCTCGCGACCACAACCCCCGATATGCCGTTGCCGGCTACAGCGTGTGCGGTACAGCAGAGACTCGGGTGCGAAAACATCCCTGCGTTTGACATGCAGGCGGCTTGCAGCGGCTGGCTCTACGCGTTATCCGTAGCGCAGCAATTCCTCAGGACTCGCACGTGCAAAAATATTCTAGTAATTGCGGCGGAGACTATGAGCGTATATACCGACCAGACTGATCGAGCGACCGCGTTTCTCTTTGGAGATGGTGCGGGCGCGGCCGTGCTATCTTCGGAACGGGTGGGTCACATACTGACGGATATCGTGCTCAGGGCGGATTCAACCGGCTACGATATCATCTATCGCAAGGCAGGCGGATCGGAAATGCCCCCACGCAGAATGGCGTCTGAGAAGGACGAGTTCTGGTATATGGATGGCGGCCGGATGTTTAGAAGTGCCGTTACCAACTTTTCGCAAATTATCGAGTCGGTAGCCACAAAGGCACGCCTTGCCCTCAAAGACGTCAGATGGTTCGTGCCCCACCAGGCAAATCAGAGAATTCTCAAGAGCGTGGCCCAGCGAATCAAGGCATTGCCCGAGAGATTTTTCTCAAATATCAGACATCTGGGTAATACATCGGCGGCATCGATCCCTCTGGCGTTGAAGGATCTTGAAAAAAAACAGGTAGTCGCAAGCGGAGACAAGCTGCTTCTATGCGCCGTTGGAGCCGGGCTAACGGCTGCCGGCTGCGTCGTCACTTGGAAGTAGTCCGATATAAACTCCACCTTCCCGGAAACTAATTTTTTAGAGTATAATTGCGCACATGAAGGAAATGACACGTCACGCGGCGGGGCGTATCTATTTGATTGCGCTCCTGGTATCAATCATTGGGTTCATCGTCTTTCTGTTTATGGGCGGTATGGAAGCGCCACAATCCGGAGAGCCGATAGTAGTGTTCGGCTGGATGACTATGCCTCTGATTTCGGGAATCATTTTTGTGTTTTTTTGGCTGGTTGCCTACATCATCTATTTCTTTTTCTTTTGGCCGTACCGATAGGAGGAGCCCGTGGCAATTACTATTATAGCATTGGCCCTTTTTGGGGCCGTTATTGTCCTAATGGCGGCATATGGGTACAAGATCTCCGCAAAAACGGCCGAAGATTTTATGCTTGGTGGCCGAACAATCGGCGTAGTCGTCATGTTTTTCTTCGTTCTGTTTGCCGTCTCTTCGGCTTGGACCTTCTATGGCTTTCCTGGCTTTCTTTACACGCAGGGTCCCGGGTACGTAGTCTTTATTTGGGGAAGCGTCGCCGGATTCGCCGGATTATATATGTTTCTTGGTCCGAGGCTTTGGGCCCTTGCTAAAATCAATCGATTTCTTTCACCGGTGGAGCTATTGGCGGAACGCTACGAGTCCAAAGGATTGCGGTTCATAATATCGGTGAGCATTCTCGCCTTTATCGTACCGTATGTTTCGATCCAGCCCATGGGTGTCGGTGCGGGCTTCAACGCGCTTACGGGTTATCCGGCCATCTGGGGGGCGGCCTACGCGGCGGTGATTCTCATCGCGCTTGTTCTTTTGGGTGGTATGAGAATCGTGGCGTGGGTCAACATATTCCTTGGAATAGTGTATGTGACCGCCCTCCTGGGAAGCCTTATCTGGGTAGTTTCCAAGCTTTTTCCAGACGGCGGCTTGGTTCAGGCGGTTGAGATTCTAAAAAGACGTAGTCCTGAGATGCTTTCTGCGCCCGGACCGCAGAGCTTTTTTTCCTCCATCAAATTGTTCGGGTATTTTTTCGTGGGGCTTCTTGCTTTTAGCTGGCCGCATATCTCAATAGGGTGCATGACCGCACGCGACAAATCGCTGTTCAAGTGGTTCCCTCTTTTAATCTTTGTGTTTGGCGGTCTTTTCTTCTACATTATTCCTTTCGTTTGGGGCTCAATCGTCGCCCCGGCGGCACTTCCGGTAGAAGAACTTGCCGCGGAGGCCGCAGCCAACAACGTAGAGCTGCAAATTGAGGCCGACAGAGTCGTGCAGACCGTCATTACGCGGAACCTGCCGTCGTGGTTTGGCGCATACGTTTTGCTTGGAGTTATTGCGGCCGCTATAAGCACGGCTGCGGTGCAACTCATGACCTCTAGTGTAATTGTCAGCAGAGACGTCATCCAAGGTCTGTTCAAACCCGAAGCTTCCGATAAGCAGATTACCAACTGGGCCAGATGGGCGGTGATCGTAATAGTTTTAGCAAGCTTAGGAGTGACTTTTCTCCGGGAGGGAGCAATGGCTCTCTATCTTACCGACGTGAGTGTACCGGGTTTTGCCCAATGGGCACCGGCACTTGTTGGTGGCTTGTTATGGAAGCGCGGCACAAAACAAGGCGCCATTGCCGGAACGCTGACAGGGGTAATCTACCTGGTGCTCTCTTTTGTTATCGTGGTAGGGGGTGAGAGAATTCTCGCGGTGGGCGGAAGTCCGGTCTTACCGAGCTTGATCTTAAATACCATCGTTTACATCGTCGTGAGCAAGCTTACCCCCAGGCCTTCGGAGGCAATTGAGCATCAGTTTTTTGACGAAGTGAGTGAATATCTTAGGGCTGAAACCAGGAGCTGAGCATGCCTGAGTCAAAAAACTGGCGGCTAATCTATAATCCGGAAGGGGACGCTTTGGATGTGGTGTCATATGGAGCCGCCGTGGCCGAGGGGCGGATTGCCGGCAAATACCAGCTCTCGACCACCGTCGTTCCAGACACCGTCATCATTCAACGCAGCAAAAACATGGGCATTATTGCGGGGGCAGACGTCCGCGTGGACCGGAACGCCGCGACCGAGGCGGACATTCAGGTTGCACAGGCGCCACGCCAGGGGAGGAACGGCGCTCGCGCGGTGGGTACTCTTCCTTTGAGCGAGTTGATGGCAAAGGGTTCTCGCAATTATAATGCGGTTCCTGTTGATGAGCATGACCCGGCTGTTATCCTCTACACGTCCGGCACAACAGGCAATCCTAAAGGCGTTGCCCTTGCCCATAAAAACTTTCATTTCCAGTGCAATACGGTGGTAAATTCACTTATTCCTTTTACCCATGAAGACCGCGTAATCGGTGTTCTGCCCTTTTATCACGTATACGGTCTCGCCAATTCCTTGGTTGTGACCATCAATAACGGCGCATGCCTGGTAATGATCCCGCAATACAGCCCGCAAACGCTCCTTGACGTGATAGCCGACAACAAAGCGACTATTATGCCTGCAATCCCGAGCATGTATCAGCATTTACTCACCATTTCCCGGTCTCGCAAAACAAGTATTCCAAAAAGTCTCAAGTTTTGCGTGTCCGGGGGAGCGCCGCTACCCCTCGCTACCTTACGCGAGTTTATGGATACGTTTGATACCCAAATTATAGAGGGATATGGACTCACCGAGACGACGTCAAGCGTCTCCTGTAACGGGGCCGGCGGCGTCTTTAAGGAGGGAAGTATTGGCCCTCCAGCTGAAGGCGTGGAAATGACGATTTGGGGAGAGGAAGACAAAGAACTTGATGTGGGTGAGGTGGGAGAGATCGTTATCAGAAGCGCTACCGTAACTCCCGGATACTGGAATAATGACGAGGCAACGGGAGCGGCAATCAATGCAGACGGTTGGTTCTACACGGGAGACCTTGGGTACCGTGATGAGGACGGGTTCTTTTTTATCACCGACCGGAAAAAGGATCTTATAATCCGGGGCGGGTTCAATATTTCGCCGCGAGAGGTAGAAGAGGTTATCATGCTCCATCCAAAGGTGGCGGAAGCCGCGGTGGTAGCGGCGAACGACAAACGAGGCGATGAATTTGTGAAAGCGTTTGTGGTGCTTAAGGAGGGAGAGCAGTTGACCGGACGGGATGTGATAGATCACTGCGCGGCAACGGTCGCGCCGTACAAGCAGCCGAAAGTTGTTGAGTTTGCTGATTCGCTGCCGAAGAGCGCCACCGGCAAGATCCTCCGCAGCGAGCTCCGGGGCGAGAATGCTGATCTTAGATTAGTTGAGAGGGGAGAATAGTGCTCAGTAGAGCAAAGGCGTCAGAGCTTCCTCCGATTGGCCTCGGGCAAACACTCGAGAAAATCAGCAAGACGTTTAGACGACGCGAGTCAATGAGATTTGAAGGCAAAACCTACACATATCAGGAGCTCAATGAAAACGCCAATCGGGTGGCCAATGGTCTTTCCAATCTAGGGATAGGCAGAGGCGATCGCGTTGCCCTCATGATGCCCAATATACCGGAGTTTGCCTTTAGTTTTTTTGGAATTCAGAAGATCGGTTCGGTGGCCGTCCCGTTTAATACGATGTATAAGGGCAGAGAGATAAGCTTTATACTCAAAGACGCAGGTGCACGCGCAATTATTTGCCTCGCTAATTTCGCCAATCTTATCAACGAGATCAAGGGAGAGTGTCCGGATCTTGACTACGTTATCGTAACCGGTCAACGCACTTTGGTGTTTATCGATCCTGATGCCACCGTCAACGTACAGATGGTGTTCGAAAAAACAAAATTTGAGTCCGGAGACCATGCGTTCCACGCAATCGGGGAAACCCTTACTGAGGTGTTTAAAGAGCTTGGCGTGGCCGACGCCTGGTACAAACATCAAGGAGCCGTGCGTGCCCATGGAAAGAAACTGGCAACTATACTTTTGAGCGAGATCGAAAACCTTTTCATCATAAATATCGTGGCGTTTCTCACCGCTATGGACACCGATGCCCTTTTTAAGGTTATCTGGGTGCCGCTTGAAATCAAAGATAAGGCTTTGGAGCCGATGACGAGCATAGGCGAGGAATCGGGAGATACACCAACTTTCGAGCGTTTTAGTCAATTGGTTGTAGGCGCCCTATCAAAAAAGCTCGGCGTTGATATTGAAGAGGGGAAGCTCAGCCGTGACGAGCTCATGGCCTATGAGAAGAACCGAGCCTTGGCCGGCCGGATATAAAAAAAGCGATATGCCTGGACGTCATCAAAGCATACCGCTTAATTATTGCTAAGGGAACTTAAGGTCCCTAACTATTTTGTCGGTTAGTGGGCGCATAACTTTAACCTTATTTCGTTTTCTGCCTTGGTTACCAAGGATAGATGAAACTCGGATGCCTTGGTCAATTCTTCATATAGCCTATGTGAATGATCCATCACTCCGTCTCCTCCATCGACTAGCTGCTCAACTATGGCGTAGGCCGTATCGTGAATAAGAAATCCCACAATATCTTTTGAGGCGGAGGACAAGAGCTCAGCGTCCAGAGTATTCAGCTCATCCAACGCAGACGCGAGATCTATCCCCATTTTAGGGTCGATCATAGATACCACGGTTGCTCCCCTCTTAGCCAGCTCTAGAAAACTACGAAGTTTCACGTGAAGGTCCTCTAGGGCAACTATCAGTTTTCTACCGCGTTCAACGAATTCTTCAGAAGTAGGTTGCTTCGCCACTTGAATGAGCGACGCCTTTGCCCCCGAAATTGCCGGCAGCGAAAGTATGTCCTCAATTGCCGCAAGCGGCATACCGTCCAGCTTTACGCCGTCCTTAGACAAGGTAAAGCTCTCAACTTCGGGATAAATTTTAAGCTGATTTTCAAACCACCACTTGTAGGTAATCAATCTGCGATCCGTGAGAACCCGTGATCCGTTGTTAGCGGGAACGAAAAATGATTGGGCATCATTCAGCAAACGAAAGCTCCCCGATTCTGAAGTCATCAGTCTGCTCGTTTTAGACAGAATCAACTCCTCAAATCTGCCTCCGTTAAAATGCGTGCTGCTGCTCGGATAGCCTAAATCTAAACCAGCGGTGAAAATCGGCTTGCAACCTAAATGTCGTGCAAGATCCCATGCGGAGGTGGCCACTGAGCCACCGGCGCCGATTTTACCGAATCCTCCAAGGCACCCCTCAATGTATGCTCCCAGCGGAAATAATGAATCACCAAAAAAAATACCTCGATATTCACGCCGAAGCACCGACGGAAAAGTGGAAGATTCCGAGACCAACAATGTATTGGATGTATCACACCCATCGAGGTGTCGGGTGTTCCAGTATTGCGGATCGACTACGACGAGGAAGTCAGGATTTGCACCAAATCGTTCCAGCGCGCGATAACTCGTGTCTACAGCAATTGTGATGCACCGCTTGCCCACTTCAGCTATGCTCGGGAGAACTTGGTCGAGCGATGGACCGGCGGCCAACACTATGGCGGGTGTGCCGACGCATGTGTTGGCAAGAGAAGATATACCTTGACTCGAAAGCAGAAGAGACATATTCCCGACGAAATTCTTCACCCATCGTTTCCCAAATCTTTTTAGCGTGTTTTTGTTTATTTCTCGTCTTGAGAGAAACGAATCGACTACCGCCCGAGCACGAACAAAATAGTTTTTATTAGTCTGTTCGAGGGAGCGAGGACTGACGATGCGAATACGGCCGGATTGAAACTGATTTAGAACGGTTGCGATTGCCTCTGGCTCGACGTCAAGGAGCAGACTTATATTGTCTGCACTGAAAATACGGCGTAGGTCTCTCGCCGCCAAACTGCTTAAAAACATCCGACTGTTGGGCTCAATGATAACCACCGGCGTATTAGGGTGGCGCTTCAAAAACTCTTCCACAAAATATCCCAAACCAAAGCCAAAAAACACACAGCAAACGCAGGACCGGTCATCATCATGTTGCAGCACCCGCTCGGCTTCCCTGGCAGGATCCCTTAATGAGTGTAGATACACTCCGTGTATACGAGCCGTAGGAAGCCCGGATTGTGTCTCAACGATTTTAAGTTTATTGTCCGGCTCGTATTTTGCCACTATCTCTGTCATAAAAGAAGGGTGGAAAGCGGCTATTTCCGCCGCGTTGCCCTCAAAATATGTCATTCAAGATCCAGCTTGATGAGCATGCCCTTCTCTATGGGGGTTCCGGGTGCTGGATTCTGTTTGATTACCCAACCTTCGCCATTAATATCAAACTTTACGTCTCGGTTCTGGAGCAGACTCATGAGCTGTCTTTTTGCATAGCCGGTGAAGTCGGGTAAAACATTGCCAAGCACGAGCTCAGGCGCACTGCTAACACGAACGGTGCCGTCATGCTCATAGACAATATCCGATGATTTGGGGATTTCAAGGTATTCAACTAATTCTCTGCCGATCTCCCGAATCATCGGTGCGGCTATTCGACCCCCGTACGTTTCGCCTGCTTTTGGGTGTTCAATTACCGAATAAACCACCAATCGTGGGTCGTCAGTTGGGAATATGGCCAAGCATGATGCAATAAAGGCCTCTTCGGAATACTTGCCCGTTTTCACATCAAATATTTGAGCGGTGCCGGTTTTTGCCGACACTCGGACTCCATCTATTGCCGCGCGGGTCGCCGTTGCGCCGGAAAGCGTCGCCTGCTCCATCATGAGTAACATCGCCCGGGCTGTTTCCTGTGAGATAGCATCGGAGAGAGGCTTGCGAGCATATTCTTCCAGCACGCGCCCTTCTGGGGAGACGATTTTTTTTACGATGTGTGGCTCTAGAATCATTCCGGCATTGGCGAAGCTTGTGGCGGCCACGGCGATCTGTACTGCCGATACAGAAATTTCTTGGCCAAATGCCATTGTCGGTTTTGTACGGGCCGACCATTGTGCAGGCTGAGTGAGAAGTCCGTTTGACTCGCCGGGGAAGGGCAAGGCCGTTTCCGATCCAAAACCAAACCGACGCAGCATATCGTAAAACATGTTCGTTGCGACAAGCTCTGACGCATAGGCGGCTCCGGCATTGCACGAATACTTTATGATAGCCGTTGGATTTACAACGCCATGGGTGCCGAGACAGTTGATAGGCTCAGGAATATCAGGGTGCTCATAGTATCCGTTGCAGGTAAACGTGCTTTGCTGAGTGACTCCCCCAATTTCCAGCATACTGGCAATGGTAAATACTTTGAACACCGATCCGGGCTCATACGCTGAAAGTGCCGGGCGATTTAGGCGGTTTCTTGGTGGAAACGAGTTGTAGACGTTGGGATTAAAATCCGGCGCCGACGCGTAACCAAGTAAATCTCCGTTACGAGCATCCATCACTAGGATCATGACCGAATCTGCCTGATTCTCGTCCAAAGTTTTTGCCACGAGCTTTTCAGCCATATACTGGATATTAACGTCAATTGTCAGAAATAGTTGGCTACCATACACTATATCTTGATTTGATTCCTCAATGGGGGGACTGAGGATATTGTTATATACCAGCTCCAACCCTTCCAGCCCTTCGTTGTCCACTCCTACTATGCCAAGTATGTGCGAGGCAAGGTTTTCCTCAGGATATGTGCGGCTAAACTCCCGCTGAAGATGGATACCGGGCAACTCGCCGCTGTCAATAAGCTCCTTGATCCGATCACTTTCCCGCTGTGTCACTTTGCGTTTGATATAGTTAAAAGAAGCCTGCCTTGAAAGGATCGCTACAATCGATCCTGCGTCCATGCCAATGATAGGCCCTAACACATCGATAATCCGGTTTCTGTCTTCAATCTCAGGCTTCCAAGCCGTTACCGAGTAGAGCTCGGTTTGGATGGCGAGTATTCTGCCGTTTCTGTCGAGGATTGGGCCGCGCTCTACGGTGGTCCGCCGCGCAGGATTCTGTTGAATTTCAGGTGTCAACAACATCAGGGATATGTATCTCCAGATGATTACGAGGACCGCTATACCGAGTAGTACTAATACCGCGCCAAACCGTCCCAGCTTCCTGGTTTCCGGGCGCCTATCTCCGCCTAAAGTCAAGAACTCGCCCTCTTATTGAATCTCTGGAGATAAAACCGTAATCGCGCGAATCAATGGATTCATATAGAAGGTCTCCCGCTACAAAGTAGGATTTGACAGGCACGACACCGGCAGTGGCAATTGCCGGGTGTGCCTCTGATCGTAACGGCAGAGATTGTTCGGCAATGTGAATAAAACCTTTACTATGAGAGATGGTGTCGCCGGCAGTTCCAACAACCCGTTTGATTGCAAATGATTTTGTGTCTGGGAGCGTCAGGATTACCACGTCACCTTTCCGTATTTTTCCCCATCTATATATTACCACCCTATCTCCAGGGGAGATATTCGGGATCATCGATGTTCCTTCGACAGTGTACACGCCGATGGCCGCGTACGCGACGACTGCAACGCCGATCGCAACGAGGCATAGCGTTTTCCACGGATGGGCTTCAAAATCCATCATAGCGAGATTCAATATTAATCAGATCCACACTAATTGTCGATATGATTCATAGGAGCCTTGAAGTAATTTCGGATATAATCGAAGCAATCCATGCAATCGACAGCGTGGATTGCTTGGAATGATGACAAATGCGACAATTGATCTATGGTTTGGATGGTAGACAATGACACAACTTATCGCCCGGCAGCACGTGCGAAGACGAACGCACCGGTCCGTAGGTACAAAAAATAAAAAAAATATAAGATCTATACAATTACATGTTTCCGGTATCGCAGCCATGATTCAAATGATTAATATTAAGGCCATTCTCAAGCCTCGGTATCTCTATGCTTCCGGCCTGATCTTTGTGCTCCTCTTTGTGCTTTTTTTTGCGTCGAGCGTAATCAGCCTCGGAATGGTGGTTGAGGCTCATGGGGTGGAGCTTCTGCCCCGAGATGACGGAATCGATTCTCTCATCGGCGACTTTTTAAACCCGGGAATCGCGATTGATGGCATTGATGAAGAGATATTTCTAGACAGTAATATACTCATGCAGGAAACCCCTCGAGTCTACACGGTGCAGCCTGGCGACACAGTATCGGAAATCGCCGGCGAGTTTGGGGTACGAATGGATACTGTTATTTCATATAACGGCATAAAGGATGTTCGCAGACTCCAGGCCGGAATCGAGATCCGAATTCCGTCTAGAGACGGTGTGCTCTATCAGGTAAAAGCGCAGGATAATCTCGCCGGCATCGCAGAACGGTTCGGAGTTACCCTTAATCCGATTTTGGATGCGAATAATATTCAGTCATCGGTAATTCATGCCGGTGATACTCTCTTTATTCCTCAGGCCAAAATGGATGACGTCCAATACCGTTCATCGTTGGGGACCCTCTTTGTTTGGCCTTTCAGAGGAAACATAACATCGGGATTTGAGATGCGTGACGATCCTTTTACCGATGTGCGGCGCATGCATAACGGGCTGGATATCGCCGGAAGTCAGGGAGCATCAGTCCGGGCGTCCAACCACGGTAAGGTGACGACTGTCGCGGAAAGCAGAACGTTTGGAAAATACGTCGTGTTGAGTCATGCAGGCGGGTATCAAACTCTCTATGCGCATCTCAGCACTTGGACCATCCGAAAAGGGCAATGGGTAGACCAGTATTCGATAATCGGAAAAGTGGGAAATACCGGTAGGAGCACCGGACCCCATCTTCATTTTTCGATTTATAAGAATCAAGTTCCACTGGATCCTATCAGATTCCTTTACTAGATGAGATCAGGAGAATCAACCATGAGAAAGCTGGTAATTGCCCTTATTGTGCTACTTGCCATATTCATCCTTATCAATGCCTATGCAGGGGCGAAAACCGAACAGACGAGGGAAAATACCCTACTTAAGAAAAGCTACCACGGATCTTATGGTCGATTGAAAGCACTACTATGAACCGTGGCAGTACTTATACTTGCGGCCACTCCCGCATGGGCACGGCTCGTTTCTCCCCACCTTTGGCTGCGTCCGAGTAACTTGGATAGGTTGATTGCCCACATTCTCTTCTGTGGTTGGTCGTCGCCGCGGGGCCGGCCTATTTGCGGTCCGTTTTGCAGGGCGTGCCTGCGTTCCCGAGCCCGCGAATTGTCCCAGCTGGGTGTGGCTTGCTTGAGCGGCGTCTAATCCACTACTTTGAACATATTTGGCCTTGGGCTCTTGGATTCTTACCTTTACTATCTTTTGCGCGATTGACGTCTTGATATCATAGATGAGTTTGTCGAAAATCTGAAATCCTTCTAGTTTATATTCTAGGAGCGGGTTTTTCTGGCCGTAGGATCTCAGATACACGGCCTCGCGAAGTGCTTCCAAGTTCTCAAGGTGATCCTGCCATCTGGTGTCGATATTGCGCAGATACTCGTACCGGATGAACGCGTTGAGATTCGCTTTGCCGACTTGATCACCCTTCGAGGTGAGGTCGGATTGAATATCGCGAAGGATTTGGCCTTGGGCTTCATCGACAGCTATGCTGTTGATCTCTTCTACTGTCATGCCCGGGGTGTAGAGAAAGTTGGTTTGCAGATCAGAAATGAGCTGCTGTGCGGCAGACATCGGGGCGCTGCGGGAAGATCTATATGCGTCTATAAACTCCTCCACAATCTCCTTAGTCGAGTCATAAACGCGGTCAATGAGGTCGGAGTCAGACAAAATCTCATTCCTCTGAGAGTAAATAAACTCTCGCTGTTCATTCAGCACATTGTCAAAGTCCAATAAGTGCTTTCTGATATCAAAATTGCGCTCCTCCACCCTTCCCTGGGCTCGTTCTATGGATTTATTGATCCATGGGTGGAATATGGGCTCACCGTCCTTCATTCCAAGTTTTTGCATCATGGGCTTGAGGTTGTCGCTGAAAAGCCGCATTAAATCGTCATCGAGTGATATAAAAAAACGAGATCGGCCAGGGTCACCCTGACGGCCGGATCTCCCTCTCAACTGGTTATCAATGCGCCTTGATTCATGCCGTTCAGTGCCGAGGACATAAAGACCGCCTCGATCTTTAACCGACTTATAATCGTCAAGCCAGGACTGGTATTCCCGAGCAAAAGCCTTGTTGAACTCTTCGTCGGAAGCCTCGGTACCCACCTTTCTCCGTGCCCTAAAGTCGGGATTTCCTCCTAGTTTTATATCCGTGCCTCTGCCGGCCATGTTCGTGGCAATGGTTACCGAGCCACGGGACCCGGCTTCAGCGATAATAAGCGCCTCTCGCGCGTGGTTCTTGGCGTTGAGCACTTCATGCTTCACCCCGTGTTTTACCAGCATCTGAGAGAGAAGCTCCGATTTTTCTATTGACACCGTGCCCACAAGTACCGGCTGACCTTTCTTGTACGCTTCCACGATCTCCGCGCCGATGGCATCGTTTTTCTCCTTTTCTGTAAGGTAAATCACATCGTCCTGATCGTCTCGAATCAGCGGCCGGTTGGTGGGAAGCACAACTACTTCCAGATTGTAAATTTTGGCGAACTCTCGGGCCTCAGTATCCGCCGTACCGGTCATACCGGCAATCTTGTCGTACATCCGAAAGAAGTTCTGAAATGTGACCGTTGCCAAAGTTTTGTTTCGTTTGGCAATGTTGATATTTTCCTTTGCTTCGATAGCCTGATGCAGTCCTTCCGAGTATCTCCTACCATGCAAAATGCGCCCGGTGAACTCATCAACAATTTGCACGCCGCCGTTTTGTACAACGTAATCAACATCCCGTTTGAATAAGCGGTGGGCCTTGAGGGATTGAGTGAAATAATGGATAAACTCGAAATTGTCGTCCAAAAAGATCGAACCCTGAATGAGTTTTCTGCCAATCAGCAGCTTTTCAATTGAAGCCAAGCCCGCATCCGTAAAGGATATTTTTTTGTTTTTTTCCTCTACCTTATAATCTCCCACGGGCTCTTCCGGGTACTCGTCGGTTTCAGGGTCTCTATCACATTCCACGAGCTGTGGCGCCAGGCGGTTGACCTGCTGAAACCTCGCCGTGTCGTCCTCCGCGGCACCGGAGATAATAAGAGGCGTACGAGCTTCGTCGATTAGGATTGAATCAATCTCGTCGATGATGCAATAACGATGGCTCGCCTGCACTCGAAGAGTGGCGTCCCAGCGCATATTGTCCCTTAAATAATCAAATCCAAACTCATTATTGGTGCCGTAGGTAACATCCCGCGCATACTCCGCCCGTCGGGCCTCGGGATCCATCTGAGAGAGAATAACACCGACGCTCATTCCGAGATACAAAAATATGGGTCGCATCCAATCCGCATCTCGTTCAGCGAGATAGTCGTTCACAGTTACAATGTGCACGCCATCACCGACCAAGGCGTTTAAGTAAGCAGCTCCCACGCAAGACAATGTTTTTCCTTCTCCGGTCTTCATTTCCATTACTTTCCCTTGGTGAAGGACAATGGCACCAAGAATCTGTGCATCAAAAGGGCGTTCTCCAAGGGCGCGCCTTGCGGCCTCTCGTACCATGGCAAACGCCTCTGGCATAATTGCGTTTAGAGTTTCACCGGAAGCAACTCGGGTGCGGAATTGCTCGGTCATGTCAATGAAGTCTTGCTTTTCTAGATCCCTTGCCCAGCGCTCTTTGTCATTTATCTCATGCAAGATTGGCAGAAGTTGTTTGAGATCGCGATCGTGCTGAGAGCCAAAAAGCACCTTCAACCATTTTTGATTCATTGTATACCTTCCAATTACCGCCTAGTATGCAAACTCCCCACCCTTATGGTCAAGTGCGGACGCAGTGCGGACGCCGTCGCGCGAAGCAGTCCCGTACGGAGTGCGGACGCCGTCGCGCGAAGCCGTCGCGTGACGTGCGGAGTTCGCGCAGAGCTCGCCGAGGGAGGACCACCGAGCGCTCTGCGTTCTTTGCGCGAGTTCTTAATCGGGCAACTTACCTACACTTTGAATGCGCTCCCCGGTTTCGTTGACAAAAAAAGAATAGTCGAAGTAGTATTCAATTTGAATGACTGCCATAAGATGTGCTGCCTACGCTTTCCTGTCCATATGGGTCCTCTTATTTTTTTTCCTATCCTGTGAGCATAGTACGGATGCGGCAATTCTTGAATCCCGACATCAATTTAGTCTGACCATAGGCAAGATGGAGGACCAAATAGACCTTATTCAGCTGCCTGGTGAATCGTTTCGACAAAAAATAGAAATGGTCATGAGAAACGGTTTTTTTTATATCGGCAATGGCTCCGCCCATAAGATCATGGAGTTTTCCTCTTACGGAGATCTTCTCACGCTGTTTTATAACAAAATGGAAAATCCTGCGCCGATTCTGCTGAATACAGATAGACAGGATTCACGTGTTACGAACAGAAAGGCGTTTGCATATCCGTTTCGGCAGGTCGGCAGCCTCGCAGTTACAAACAGCGGGCTGTTGCTCGTAGAGGATGTGGTCGCACCGGATCGACAGGAGAAGGATGAGGAGCTCGGATCGATCCTGAAGTATATCGTATTGAGGTTCAACGCCGACGGGGAAGCAATCGACTACATCGGCCAGGAAGGAATCGGTGGCACACCATTCCCCTATATCAATCGCATCGCAGTTAATGTGGACGATGAGGTAATTGTTGTCACTCAAACACTAAAAAGCTGGCTTTTGTATTCCTACGGCCCCAAGGGCAATCATCTATACACCCTCCAATTCTCCGAGGAAAGTATCCCTGCTCCTGACCATGCTATCGCTTCTATTGACTCAGTTATCCCCAGCACGGATGAAAGGCTTATTTTTATCAAGGTTGACTATTATGCCGACCAGTCCGATGAAAACTCGGGTCAAGAGAGCAGCTACGGTTTCTCAAAATCCACGATCCATTGGATTGACACCAAAACCGGGGAGTTTGTCGGATACGTGGACCTTCCCCCGGCGCTACGCGCCACCGGATCGGTTCAGCTTTTTAATAGAGAAGAGAATGAAGTCATCCAGTACGTCGTCGGTGCATCGGCTGACGGCCACTTCTTTTTGTTGAGCCCCAGCAACGAGGACATGTATTTGCTTGTCATTATCGATATGGCGGGAATGGTTCGGTATCGAGGGTATGTCAGGCTCAATGATCGAGAGACGGCATATCGGACATTCCATGTGACCGAAGACGGCATATTGGCCGCTTTTATCGGCGGCAAAATAGAGGCAAAGGTGATCATGTGGAGGACCGACGAATTCTTGAGAAAGTCCGAATGAAGCTTGTCGACTCCGTCTCTATGACCGAAATCGACAGACGTGCCCAGGAAGAGTATGGCGTTCCGGGAATTGTGCTCATGGAAAACGCCGGCGCAAAAGCGTACTCTATGTGCCGAGAGATCGTTCCGAGTTTCATCTCCCCCGATTCGCAATTGCTTTTTGTCGCCGGGAAAGGCAATAACGGTGGGGACGCGCTGGTGATGGCGAGGCACGCGTTCAATGACGGTCTCTCAGTTCGGGTGCTGATGACGTCATCAAGTTTGGGCAAAGATTGCGAGCTTCAATTCACCATGGTCAGGAAATTGGGAGTGCCGGTGATTAGCTGGTCTGGCCGGCGGGAGATGGCACTCGATGCGATTCGTTCGGCAAACGTTATCGTGGACGGCATCTATGGAACCGGCATACGCGGTGCGGCTCGTGGAGAAACGAACGACATCATCGCCGCTATAAATGAAGCGGATGGGTTTACTGTTGGTCTGGATGTGCCGAGCGGCATCGGAGATGAGTTCCGCAAAGCGTTTCTTTCGGTAAAGGCAGATGCCACGCTCTGTCTGGGCTTGCCCAAAAAGGGGTTGTATCTTCCCGCTGCGAGGCAGCGTTGCGGAATAATCGCTCAGATACCCATCGGATTTCCCCGGCCGCTGGTCGAGGATCCGATGATTTCGGGTGAACTTCTGTCCCATGGTGATATCGGCCGCTTGCTGCCCTCAATGCCTGATGATGCGTATAAAAACTCGCGGGGAAAGTTAGCTGTTTTTGCGGGTACTACCGGTACGACGGGAGCCGCTATTCTATCGGCGTCCGCAGCCGCGCGATCGAGGTGCGGTTTGGTGTTTCTTTTTGTCGACTCCGAAGCTTTCGGAATCGTTGCATCACAGCTCGTATCAGTGATGCCCTATCCATGGGATGCGACCGGCGATGCCCGGGATTTCAACATTGATGATTACTCAGCATATGTTGTAGGCCCGGGCTGGGGTTTTGAGCACCGTGCACCGTGGCTTCGCAGGCTCTTGGATTCCGCGGTGCCAGGGGTGGTTGATGCAGATGCAATCACGCTGCTGAGCAGAATGGATGATGTACCGGATCTTGATTCGAATGTAATTCTGACGCCCCATCCGGGTGAGATGTCTCGGTTGGCGGGCATAAGTAGTGCAGAAGTTTTGGACGATCCTGTTGATGCTGCGGTCACCGCTAGCAAACGATATAACGCGTTTATTGTGCTCAAGTCTCACGTGACCACAATTTCGGATCCGGACGGGAGATATTCGATTATCGACGGCATGAATCCTGCCATGGGCACCGGCGGATCGGGGGACATTCTATCCGGCATTATTGGGGGAATTATAGCCGGCGGGGTTCCGCCCACAGAAGCAGCACGTCTGGGTGTGCTGATCCATGACAGCATTGGGAAGACCGCTCGCAAAGAATGCGGCTGGTTTATCTCCCAAGATTTGCTGCCGTACATTTCTCGCGCATTCGGCAAGTATTAGTATGTAAGGATTGTTTTACGACATGAAAGAAGAAAGTCGAGAGCCTGGAAAGCCCATCTATCACTACAAGCGGGAGGATCGGACCTCGTCCTTGCCGGAGCGTGTCCGCGGCCGAGAAAAACGAGGCATATTCCGCGGAAATAGATCGCTGTTGATTACGACTTTAGATTTGGTGTTTCTTGCCATTTTAGTGGTGGTGTTTCTAGTGCTTATGAGGGCAAAAGGTGATACTACGATTTTGCCAGGATTTGCCATATCTGCACAGGCGACCGAATATGGAAATCTCATTCTCGTGAGCGTGAAAACAAAAAATGAGCAAGATGAAACCACCGATTCGCGGCATGTTAGAATTGTGCTGGGCTTTCCTGAGGGCACCGAGAGGGTTGAGCTCGACGGATTTTTGCCTGATACCTCCGGTGTGGAGGCGATATTCCGTGGGTCGTTGCCGGCGGGCACCAACAATCGGCGGGTGCGGATTGATGTATATAGCGGGGAGTATTCCGGGACGCTTCACGCTCGGATAAAGGGTGAATAGCAGTAAAGAGTTCGCGCAAAGCACGCAAAGAGTTTTATAAGAACGCAGAGTTGATTGCTGAAAAATCTGCTATGCAAAAAAACATTTGTTGATCCTTTGCGGTCTTTGCGTGAACTCCGCCCAGGCGCGGACAGTATAATCTTCTTGACCTGGGTTGGTCTTTTCTGTAGTGTTGTACGGGGAGGATTTCAGAGTAGCAATGATACAATTCTATTTTTTATCTATTCTTGCAAATATCCTCGGTGGCCTCTCACTTGCGGCCGATCATTATGATGAAAAAATATCGGGATTTTCAAGGATTAAGCAGTTTTTTGAAGGAAACCCTGGCATCCGCGTCACGGTTGGTATAGTTGCATTCCTTGCGGGATTTCTCAAGCTTCTCAGCGTCACAAAGGGAGATGTTCCCGTGGTTGGGGATCTGCTTCCATCTCTTTCCGGGCTTCTGATTGGTGCCACTATGCTGATAGAGCGGTATAAAGAAAAAACAACCGTTGAATCAGGGGCAATCGATGTTGCCAATAAGGTCCTCATAAAAAATAAATCGATCATTGGAACCGTCGGCGTCGTTGTGGCTGCTCTTCACTTTCTGTTGCCGGGAGTCTTGTTTCTCTAAAGCCATTCTATATCAGAGTCCCAGTCTCGATTACTGAACCTTCTCCACTATGGGCGGCATTCTACCACCTGAGGGTCAATTGTGATACCATTATTACGTGTCAAAGCTCGATGAAACCATTGCAAAGTTGGAGCTGGACTCAGGATTTATGTCGTCGGTGACGCATTGGGAACGCGTGTCCGCTACCGGCGGGGATTTTCGGGATTTTCCGGAAAACTTGGATCTACGGATTCGGGAAATACTTGAAAAGCGGGGGGTTACTCGCCTTTATTCTCATCAGTTCACCGCATATCATGAAGTGCAGAAAGGGAATGACGTCGTAGTTGTTACGCCGACAGCGTCCGGCAAGACTCTCTGCTATAACCTCCCGGTCCTGCAAAATCTGCTGCAATCTGCCGATGGTCGCGCTCTTTATCTGTTCCCGACTAAAGCTCTTTCACAGGATCAGCAGTCGGAGTTGAATGAAGTGGTGCTCGGTGGCGAAGTACCGGTAAAAATATTCACCTATGACGGAGATACACCTTCATCCGTGAGAGTTTCGGCCAGAGACACCGGCCGCATTGTTATTACCAACCCGGATATGCTGCACACGGGAATACTCCCAAACCATCCTAAATGGATCAAATTTCTTAGCTCTCTGCGCTTCGTGATTATAGATGAAATCCATATTTACCGTGGCGTGTTCGGCTCTCACATGACAAATCTTGTCAGACGCCTCAAAAGAATCGCTGAGTTTTACGGCTCCAAACCCCAGTTTTTCTGCAGCTCCGCGACGATTGGAAATCCTCTCGAGCTATCGAGTCGTATCTTAGAACGATCGCCCGTGCTTATAGACCAAAACGGCGCACCGCGGGGCGAAAAGCACATGATTTTCTACAACCCTCCTTTGGTCGATGCGGTCCAGGGAATTAGGCGAGGCGTAGTCAACGAGTCGCGAAGGTTGGCTGTAAAGCTCCTCGAAGGGGGGATCAAAACCATTGTGTTTGCCCGATCGAGGGTGAGAACTGAGCTCATAGCCACCTATATAAACAAAAGCCTGGCCAATATCTACACGGAAAATAGCAGGATACGCGTCGAGGCGTATCGGGGCGGCTACTTACCATCCGAGCGTCGGGAGATCGAGCGCGGATTGCGCGAGGGCACTATCCATGGGGTTGTGTCTACAAATGCCCTTGAGCTCGGCATCGACATCGGGGGACTTGACGCCGCCATCCTTGCGGGTTTCCCCGGCTCCATTGCATCAACCTGGCAGCAGGCGGGCAGGTCAGGGAGAAGGAACGCATTGTCGGTGGCGGTTTTTATTGCTTCGGCCTCTCCACTGGACCAGTTTCTCATCCGCCATCCCGAGTATTTTTTTGGGACTTCGCCCGAATCGGGTTGGGTTGATCCGAATAACCTTTTTATTTTGCTCGACCATCTCAAATGTGCCGTGTTTGAGGCACCGTTTGAAAGGGGAGAAGCTTTTGGTGAGGAGACCGAGGAGCTGCTCGACCATCTCGAAGAGCACGGGGTTGTACGTCGGTCTGCGGAACGGTGGTATTGGTCAGACAGATCCTATCCATCCGAGCAAATATCACTGAGAAGCGCAACTTCAGAAAACGTAGTGATTATAAATCAAACCAAGGGTAAGAACGACGTCATCGGTGAGATGGATCGCGTTTCCGCCATGCAATTCCTTTTTGACGGAGCGGTCTATATTCACAGAGGAGACCAATTTATGGTGACTCGTTTGGACTTAGAGAATCACAAGTGTTACGTGGAAGAAGCCGGTCTTAACTATTTTACGGACTCCATAGTAAAAACCGATATCAAAGTGCTGCACGTAGATAGTGAAGAAGACCGCGTTGGGATGAGTGTGCTTCTGAGCGATGTTTTGGTGCGCCAGGAGATAGCCAAATTCAAGAAAATCCGATATCAGACTCACGAAAACGTAGGCTACGGAGATATTTCCCTTCCTGAGGAAGAAATGCATACGAGGAGTGCGATTCTTGTGTTTGGTGAAAATACGCGAGCCGGTCAGGCTTTCCTTGGAGTAAAGCCTGAGCTCAAGGAGGAGATCCTGGGCCGGCTCGGTACACTGGTAAAGAACGTGGCTCCGGTTTTTCTGCTCTGCGAATCAAGCGATATTGGTATCGCAGAACGCCTTAAGGACGTTTATACCCATCACCCATCGATCTATATTTACGACATGTATCCCGGCGGAACGGGGCTTTCAGAAGGACTCCTTAACAATTTGGAAAAGATATTTCCCGCCTGCTATGAGCTTGTGTCCGCATGCTCGTGTAGTTCCGGCTGCCCTTCGTGCATTGGGCCCGACCCGGAAGACAACAGAGGGTCTGACAGCCGTAAAACTGCCATCCTTGATTTTCTAAAGCGATACGGAGTAGAGGTAACCGTTTGACCGGGTTGACTGGTCGTTTGAGAAGAATGAAAGAACAGGGGGCGATCCCTTCCGCTCAACCGGATGGTCGCCGACCCGGCAAATCATTGATCCTTGATGAGCTGTTGCCTGGATGGAAACGGGTTGGTGACTACGTGTGGTTGCATGAATCACTCCTACCTTCGGCAGCTGCTCCGGTGTTTGACAGCTCTCCGCTATTGGCCCACGGCGCTAAGGCGGAAGACTTTCTCTACTACGACGTCGAAACGACGGGCCTTTCAGGGGGAGCTGGAACCATAGCATTTCTCGTGGGAATAGGGCGGGCTGAGGGCAAGAAACTTAAGATTGAGCAGCTGTTCCTCAGCGACTATCCGGGTGAAAGAGAGTTTCTCGAGCACTTGCTCGTTAGGCTCAGAAAAGACTCGGTGTATGTCTCCTATAACGGTAAATCGTTTGACTCACAGATTCTACGAACCCGTTTTATTATGAACGGTATGCGCTATACGTTTCCTTCTCAGCTTGATTTGCTTCACCCGGCCAGACGACTCTTTGGGAGTCTGCTCGAATCGTGTAGGTTGGGATCGATTGAGGAGTTTATCCTCGACACACCTCGGGTGGATGATATTCCGAGCTCGGAGGTTCCCGAAATCTATTTTCGTTTTCTGGATACCGGTGATCCGGCTCCCCTTAAGTCGGTGTTCGATCACCACCTTCAAGACATTGCCTCGCTGAAGCGAGTTTTAGTGCACATGCAGAAGGTTCTTCGTGATCCTCTTCATGCTCACGCCGATCCGTATCGATTGGGAAGATGGCTCCTTGAAGCCGGCTACGAGCATTGGGAGGTGCTGTTGAGAAGGGCGTTGGGTGAAGGATCTAGGCAGGCCGGATATCTGCTCGGCCGTCAGTTAAAAAGGGAAGGCAGATGGTGCGCCGCCGAGGCGCTGTGGAGAGATATGCGGGAGCGCTTGAATGATTACCGGGCATCCGTTGAGCTCGCCATGCTCTACGAACATAGGGTAAAAGATTTATCGCGCTCACTTGTCATTGTTGAGGAGCTGATTGATAAGTCCCGTTCGGACGGGACCGATCCAACCAAGGACAGGAGCTGGGATCTTCTCGTGCATAGGAAGCAGCGGCTGCTAAAAAAGATCAAACGCGCGGCTAAAAGCTGACTATCCAAGCGACACGCACGCAGAGAGCCCCACGCCTGAATGCGGCTCAATGGAAATAGGATATTCGGAACGCGTCGCGTATTGAGAATCCAACTTTTGTGTAAAGCTGAATCGCCGGTGAATTGTCTTTTTTTACAAAGAGACATGCCTTCTTACCTTTCTTAATAATTTTTGAAATAAGGAACTTGAGCACCTCGGCACCGTAGCCTTCGTTTCGCTTCGTCTCAACGGTGTATACGCCTCCTATCTGAATGTAGGAGAAGCCTTGGGCGTTTGATCCGGCCTTTGCTACGGCACTCCCCTTTTCGACTATGAAGTAAACCATCTCATTTTTTAGCGCCTTTTGCAGGTGCAAATAACACAGACGCGAATTGAAGTTCGAAGGGTTGATAAGCACTTCCTCAATTTCATAGGCTTTCTGAAGCGGATAAAGCAAACTGGTATCTTTTAGACGTCCTTTGCGACATTCGTATGTTAGCGCCCCATCCGCTCCGTTTGCCGGCAACTTATCGAGTGTCATGAGATGGTAGTTGAGAGCCGCATACGCCTGCCGGTGTAAACACCGTTCCAACTCAAGCACATTACGCTTGATTCCCATAATTGAGTGGACCTTGGGCATTGCGGGTCCGAGTTTGGAATTTGCGAAGATGCCCACAATGTCCTCTCGTTCCTTTCCCTCGTCGCCTGAGCGGGCCAAGACAGGCACGACCAAACCCGTTGACGACACGAGAATAGCCTCTGCTATTTTTGGCTGCCGGTTGTCTACCACATTTATATAAATTTTCGCCTGTGAGCCGGAGGGGAAATTTTTTTTTCCTTTGACGAGTAGTCTTGAGCTAAATGCGACGTGTCCCCACTCAACAATATTTAGAAAAGTAATCAATTCCTCAAAATCGCCGTTTCGTGCGATTTGCCAAGCCATTTGTCACTCAGGGGGTGGGAAGGCAACAGGCAACTCACCCTCAGGGACATAGTCGCCAGCAATGGCAGCGAATCCCGCCTTGTATGATTCCATGCCGGTACCATAGACTGCTACCGCGGATTTTACCCACGGGGCGTCTCGCAGGTACACCGGAGTGAGAACTGAGAGCACCGCCACGCGGTCAGCGTATCCAGAGAGTATATCGAGAGCTGCCAGGCTTCCGGCATTTGCCAGACATACAATGATAAGATCATACGTACCGGCAATTTTCCTCAGATCGCCAGCCTCTTGTTCCGACGGCCCTGTATACGAGAACGAAAATGTGTCAGCGCCGCCAAATCTGTTTGTGCCTTCGGAGAAGAACCCAGAGTACTGTCCGACCAATAGCACCTTCGCATCCGCCTCGATCTTTGGCGGAAAATTCTCATCCCTCACCAGCGTGGTGCTTCTAAATGCTAGATCAAAGAAAAAGCTCCGACCGCTCTTCTCAGGTAATTTCTCGCGGACATCATCGAGATTTGGGAACAACGCTTCCTTGCCTTGCTCATGGAGATACCTGAGCTTAATCCTTAGTATCCGTCTCACGCTTTCTTTGATTGCTCTTCTCAGCAAACGATCCTCCTCCATCCTTCTGAGAAGGTGGCGGCGAACCTCGAGCTGATCCTCCGGTGGACGCGAAATCATAATCATATCGTTACCGGCAATAATCGCCATTTCACAGATAGTTGGTATGTCTTTGCCGGCACTCCGAACGCCGTACATTTTCATGTCATCTGTAATAACGATGCCGTTAAACTGCATCCTATCACGCAGAATATCTTTGAGAAATACCGATGAAAGTGAGGAAGGAGAGTTCTCTCCGCTTATGAGAGGAAAGCTCAAATGTCCACTCATCACCGACGGTAGACCTTCGCGAATCAGCAGCCTATACGGAAGGAGATCACGATCCCAGATTTTTGAGAACGTATCGTTGATGACAGGAAGAGTACTGTGGGAATCCTCAGCTGCATTTCCGTGCCCCGGGAAGTGCTTGGCGGTTGAAATCACGCCAGTCCGTTCAAGGCCATGGTAAAAAGCGAGAGACAAAAACGCGGTTTTTGCCGGATCTGAGGAAAAAGCCCTTGGCCCAATTACATGGGCCTCGGGATTTGTATAAACGTCGACGGTGGGGGCAAAGTTCATGTTGATCCCAAGAATGCTGAGCTCTGTACCGATGATAAATCCGGACGTGTAGGAATCATAGGCAATCCCGCTAGCGCCGATGGCCATGTTGCCGGGAGTAATAGATGTTTCCCCTTTCACGTGACGGACCCAGCCGCCTTCCTGATCCGTGGCGACAAATAGAGGGATTGCCAGCGGAGTTGAGACTGCGGCTTTCTGCATGGTTCCGATGCCACGGGCGAGACTCGTCAAGCTTGACGTATTCCAGCCAAAAACCTTTACTCCACCGACATTCCACTCTTCTATCCACTGCAAAAACTCGTCCGAGGGTTCCGAACCAAGGTACCCGAGCATCAGCACTTGCCCGACCATTTCCTCATCCGTCATACCTTCCAGTATGGATTCAATGTGCTGATCGCCAGTTTTGCTCGATGAGACATCCCAGAAATCACCGCAAGCGGCGCCCCCGGATGAGATTATCAACACGCTCATTATCAAAAAACGTAGATTATTCAATACTTTAGATTCCATTCGTCACGGTTGTATCGCGTGGCCAATAACTTTGACGCTCTAAACTTCTCCCCGCTGCTCACCGTGTCATCCCGAGTATCCACGGCGTTTCTGATTGCACCGGCAAACTCGGATATTGCTTCAGAAAAATCCACCGTGCGGTCAATCTCTTCAGATACTGATGTTGATTGATTTTCCGCGCGGTTCCCCACCAGAAACTGATATATTTTCCGATTTGCCCCGGAAAGGGGAATTGAACCGTGCTGGAGCACGCCGGATCGGCTCACAATCTGAGCGCTTCCAATAAGTTTGCTTCCTGCGCGACTGCCGATTTCAAACTCTCCACTTGAGGCAAAGCAGTCCGGATCATTTCCGTTGCTCCCGGTGCCCTCAGCATGGTTCGCGTCGAGCACGCCCAATCTGGCAAGGCCTTTGATCAGTATCGGCACGATGAACCGATACACTTGACGTTTGCTGAGGGTACCAAGAATATGCCTTCCCAACGCGATGCTATAGGTAAGCTCACAGTCATGCAGAACCGCGTGACCACCGGAAGGCCTTCTCACAAAATCCGCTCCCACGGCGCGTAGAGTTGAGAAATCGATTATTCCCTCTGTACGCTGAAATCGGCCGACTGAAAGAGTTGCAGGCTTAAACCCATAGAGTCGAATCACCGGCGCCGCGTCTTCATTTCCCGCTTGCTCTAATAGGGCCTCGTCAACGGCCATATTCATGCGGCCGTCTTTTTGGTCATCAACGATAAGTCGAAAGGATATATTGCGCTTGATTTGCCGGACTGCGAAATCAGTCATGTTTACCTTGATGCGTGGCGTTAATCGCCAGTACATTACCACTATGAAACAATCGCGGTCAATGCTGCCCGTGCTTAGCCTCCTCTTGCTGCTGAGCGCATCTTTCCTATCGGCCCAGGAGATTAACCTCGAGCCAACACCGTATGTCCTCAAAGTCGCGTTGGAGGAGGAGCCTTTGCCGATGGATTCGCTTATCACCTCTGCGTTTGTTCTCTCCGCTACGCCGATGGGGGAAATCCCGGGGCTGTCGCAGAATGTCGCCGCGCTCCAGAACGAGATGGCCGCTGAGATCCAGCCGGATTGGCCACCCTACCGCACCGGGGAATATATTCTCGAGTTTCTCCACAGAAAAGTATTTATTGCTTACGACGAGTATCAGACCCGAGTTGATGTAGCCCTACAAACCGGGCGCTTTAATTGTGTTTCGTCGGCCGTGCTGTATCTGATTTTTGCTCGGAGTGCCGGTCTTACTGTCCAGGGCGTGAGTACTGCGGATCACGCATTCTGCTCGGTGATTTTGCCGGGTGAGATTGTGGATGTCGAAACGACTACTTTCCATGGATTTGATCCAGGAAAGAAAAAGGAATTTGTAGACGATTTTGGAAATATCACCGGCTATAGCTATGTTCCGCCGTCTGACTATGCCAAAAGGAACTCGATTGGTGAAAAAGGATTGCTCTCGCTTATTCTCCAGAATAGGATATCTCTCCTCGAACGAAGAAGGCAGTTTGCCGACACAATCGAGCTTTCAGTTGATCGGTATGTGTTCTCACCAGATGCCGATACTGAAGGGCACATGGTGCGAGCTTTCCTTAATTACGCGGCGCTCCTTAACGAAGGCAAACGGTATGTGCAGGCAATAAACTTTCTTGATCGCGCCGTGGAGCGCTACGGCTGGAAATCAGACTATCAGAAAATATTTGGCGTTTTAAGTTACAACATCGTAGTTGACCTCATCCAGCGGGAGCTATATGAAGACGCGCTTCAGAAAGTAGAAGTATACCGGGATAGTGGTTGGATCGGGGCATCGAACGTGGATCAGCTCGGGAGTCAGATTGCGGAGAGGATGCTGGCGCGAGATCTTAAAATACTGTCAGTTCAGGAAGGCATAGGTCTCGCCGGTGAGTTGTACGACAAAGGGTTGTTAAAACGCGACCGATTTCTCGAATATGCGGTTATGCTTCATATTCGACACTCCGAGGAGCTTGCCTCAGCCGGTGACTATTTGGGCGCGGAAGAGAGAATTGGGACGGCAATTGCAGCTATTGGCCCCGACAACCGGCTGATAAATGCGCGGGATGTGTATCTGCACAATTACGCGGTTGGGGTCCACAACAGGTTTGCGTCCCTTTTCAACAATCAGGAATACTCGGTGGCTCTAAGACTTATTGAGGCAGCCCTAGAACGATATCCTGAAAGCACAATTCTCCAGGGAGATCTATCGTCTATCAAACGGGTGATCTCCACCAATTCTGAAAACCATAACTAGGGCTCACCCCTTTCGGAAAATCGTCTTAATCTTCAATTTGAGCGGCCGATGATAGAAGCATGGAGTCTTGTCTATGGTAGATTTCTCGCATTGCGCCTTGCTCCTTGAGGCCATGAATCGTGAGTATACCCTTCTTGGGCAGTTTAAATCCGCTGAAACGGAGTTGGCCGGCGCGATACGCGCCAAGAATATGTCTCAGCTTGAATCGTGTACGCAGGAGATGGCGGCACTTTCAGATGAGCTCGCCGAGGTTGAGAAGCAACGTCATCTGGCATTTTTCCGCCTAAGAGCAGCCGCTGGTGAAGATCAGGATGCGAGTTTTTACCAGGTAATTGCACATTTGCCGGTGGACGCCAGAGATCTGCTTGCCGAGTTATACCGTTCTTTGAAGTTTGCGGTGATAGGAGTCCAAGCCGTGACCTCAAGCCTTGATGAGCACATTAATACCGTCCACGAAACGATGCAAAAGATTCTCAACGAACTATTTCCGCACAGAAAGGGAAATATGTATTCGCGGGCGGGGAAGCGACGCGAGGTGGACAGCAATCCGCTGGTGGTAAACCAGCATCTCTAGCAGGTAGGCAAAATAGTTATGCAATCGGCTTTTTCAGGAATAGAGATCGGAAAACGCAGCCTTATGGCCCACACGCAGGGCCTCTATACCGTGGGTCACAATCTCAGCAATGCGTCTACGGAGGGCTACTCCAGGCAGCGCGTAGAGTTGGAGCCTTTCGATCCTCTCTATTTGCCGGGTCTCAACCGGGAGCAATCCCCGGGGCAGATTGGTCAAGGAGTCACGGCAAGCCGAATAGAGAGAATCAGGGACGTGCTCCTCGAGGAAAAGATAGTGGCCAAGGCGAACGGACAAGGCTATTGGGAAGCGCGAGATAAGTACCTGCTGATGGTAGAACAAATATATAATGAACCCACCGACAATTCGGTGAGGACCCTTCTCGACAGGTTCTGGGACTCTTGGCAGGAGCTCTCCCTGTTTCCGTCCCAATACTCAGCGCGTCAAGGCGTGATTCAGAACGGCAAGGCCCTCATAGACGGGATCCATACAAGATATCAGTCCTTAAAATCCGTTCGTGATATGCTTGATACTGATATCCGGGTTACCGTGGATCGAGTGAATAGCATTTTAGCCGATATATCCGCCCTAAATGAGCAGATCGTCAAAATAAAAGCGGTGGGAGATAATCCTAACGACTTGTTGGATCGCCGCGATCTACTGGTAAAGGAGCTCTCATCAATTGTCGACATCACTGTCGATAGCCGAGACGATGATGAGTTTTTGATTCATACTGGAGGGTTTCATTTACTACAGGGCCGTGAGGTACATCCTCTCGAGGCCCGTCCAAATCCCCTAAACGAGCGATATTCAACGGTACTATGGGCGAACACCGGGGAGTCGGCGACCTTTGGAGGCGGAAGACTATCTTCTCTCCTCGAGCTACGGGACGGCGATGTCCGCGGTGAAATCCAGAAATTAGATATGATGACAGTGAATTTTATAGATCTGGTGAATGAGATTCATCGCGGCGGTTACGGAATAAACGGCAACACAAACATGGATTTTTTTGACGAATATCCATTTATCAATAATCTCGCGGGCAACTATGACCGGGATGGCGACGGAGAATATGACGCCAGCTACATTTTTCGGATATCCGGCAAGAACGCTCTCGATTCGGAGGAGCAAATAGGGCTCCAGGGTACGATTTCGCTTTCCGGCCCAGTGGGAAACTTGCGGATAGACTATTTCCCCACGGACACCGTTGGAGACGTGGTCAAGCGAATTAATTATTCCGGAGCCGAGGTTGTGGCCAGGTTGAATAGGGAGGGTATGCTTACCTTGAAAGGTACGCCGGCCGCAAATGCTGAAAACCCCGATTTTGTGATCAGACATATAGAAGATTCCGGCCAGTTTCTCGCCGGCTACGCGGGCGTACTAATCCAACCCGGCCCAGCCGGCGCTTTTACGTGGGAACAACCGGACTCCGTGCTTTTCCTCCAGGGCGGCGGGGTTGAATACGCCGTGGCGCCATTGACCCACCCAGCGGGCTGGATTGAGGTGAATCCGGAGATCGCAGGTGACCCGGGATCAATCGCCGCGGGTTTGGGAGTAAATGGCCGGCCGGCGGTCGCGGGAGATGGCCGATCAGCCCTCGCTATCGCGGAGCTACGAAACACTTCTGTAATGGTTGGCAATCTCACCGGCTTTGATGAGTTCTTTGCCGAGGCGGTTTCAGATATTGGACTGAAAGGTGAAGTTGCCGCAAGAACTCTGGAGACCGAAGATCTGATAATGAAAGAGCTCGAAGACATGCGGGCCGCTATATCCGGGGTTAATATCGATGAAGAGCTCTCCCTCATGATTAAATTTCAGCACGGATATACGGCTGCATCGAGGTTTATCAGCGAGGTCACGAGAATGCTTGATACCATAATCAACCGGATGGGAGTATAGCCTCATGCAGCGCATAAGCACAAATATGCCTAATGACGACATGCAGTACCATCTTCGGTTGCGTCAGTGGCGTATGAATGAGCTGCAAAATCGCATGGCGGAACAGACCCGCATAAAGGAGCTCAGGGATGATCCGGTTGGGGCTGCCCATTCATCTCGTTATCAATCGCTCCTCGTCAGACTGAATCGGTACGTGGACAACATTGGCACCGTCCAGAGCAACTACCGATTGTCGGAGGAGTATCTAAAATCCGCGAATGAGGTACTTCATCGTGTTCGCGAAATTGCCGTACAAGGGGCAAATAGTACGTACAGCAAACAGCAGATGAAGATGATGGGGATCGAAGTAAATCAGCTCCTCAACCATCTGGTGGAAGCTGCCAATGCCAGATCCGGCGACGGGCAGGCGCTTTTTGCCGGTGACCGTGTTGACTCGCAACCGTTTCGCGCATTGAAGGGCAAGGTCCCGGGCGCGGACGGCCAGGTGATTACCCAGGTACTGTATACCGGAGGAATGGCAAACAACGCCGCAGAAGTATCTGAAGGGAGCTATGTGACCACGGGCTTGGCTGGGAATCAAGTGTTTTGGGCGGAACAGAACGAAATTATGTCCGACGTTGATGCCACCAGCTACGTTGTCCAGCGCGACTCATCGATTCTTATTGACAATTCCCAAGTCGATCTCAAAGCCGGAGACAATATCTATGCTGTGATCGCAAAGATCAACGATTCAAGCGCTGCCGTGCGCGCGGCTCTTGATCCGGTAAAAAACTCGTTGGTTATTAGCTCAACATATCCTCATCAGATCTGGATTGAGGATGGGGCTCCGGGTTCAGTGCTCCGGGATCTCGGTATTACCACCGATTTTGGGAAGCCGCCCAATAATATCGCTGCGGAAGCTCGTAGTTCGGGCGGATCGGTATTTGATATGATTGTCTTTATCCGCGATAAACTTTTCAGCGGAGAGTCGCTCCACGTGGGCGGCGCAGGCATCAAAGGGCTGGATTTGGCGCAAAACAATCTTCTCTCTGCCCTTGCGGAGCTCGGCTCCAAGTATGAGCGCCTCGATTTTGCGCACAGCCGTATTTCTAACGAGATTCCCGAAATTCAACGGCGCAATTCAGTAGAAATGGACATAGATATTGCTGAGGCAATTATGAATTTAAAAGTGCTTGAATACACACACAAGGCGGCGCTCGGTACAGCCGCGCGCATTATGCAGCCAACCCTTTTAGACTTTCTGAGGTGATACATGATCGTCAAGACAAAACCATTTGGCACTATTGAGGTCGACGAACGCCAGAAGCTTCGATTTCCGCACGGTATCTTGGGTTTTGAAAACCTGATGAATTATGTCCTTTTGGATGCCACGGAACCTCCCTTCTACTGGTTGCAGTCACTGGATGAGCCGGACGTTGCATTTGTGTTGATAGATCCGAGCTTTTTTAAACCCGACTATAGCCATGATCTGCCCGAGGAAGATCTTGACGGGATTGGATTGGCCGACACGGGCGATCAGTTGGTATTTGCCATTGTCACTATCCCGGAAAACCACAGCCTGATGACGGCAAATCTCCAGGGGCCTCTTGTCATCAACAAAGCTAATAAACTGGGAAGGCAATCTATTACGACAAATCCGCGCTGGTTAGTGCGTCACTACATATTGGAGGAACTCGCGGCCGTTAAGGATAGAGCATGTTGATCCTCTCTCGAAAGACGAATGAAAGCATTATGATCGGTGACAAGATCGAAATTTCAGTCGTCGATATAAAGGGAGATCAGGTAAAACTCGGTATCAAGGCGCCCCGCGATATCAAAGTATTCAGACAGGAAGTGTACCAGGCGATTCAGATGGAGAACAGGGCCGCGGCCCAGGCCGATACAAACCTCCCGGTTATCGATACGATGCTAGAGTCGGATGGGAGCGACACCGAAAAACACTAGCGCTCGGCTCTAATCGGATATATTTTCAAAAATCGAATTCATCTTAGAGCGATTCTCCAAAAAGCAGAATGCAAGATTGGGATCAAAATGGGCCTGAATGCCCTGCTCGAGCTCTTCTAGCGCATCAGCATGAGAAAACGCGGGCTTATAGACTCGTTCCATTCTCAGCGCGTCGTACACGTCCGCCATTGAGACGATTCGAGCGGCGAGGGGGATAAGGTCTGCGCTGATTGAATAAGGATATCCGCTTCCGTCCCATCTCTCGTGGTGGAAGAGCGCAACCTGGCTTGCCATAGGCGACGGATATCGGTTGAGGATATATGCGCCGTTTTTAGTATGCTCTTTCATTATCTCCCATTCCCACTCGTCCAGCGATGCCCCTTTGTTGAGAATATCATCTGGAGTTCTTATTTTGCCCACGTCATGCATTGCCGCCACAAATCCGATTGTTTCAATAAATTCCCTATTCACCTCGCTGTATCCCGGCTTATCCACGAGTTCCTCGGCAAGCACGCGTGAATACTCGTTCACTCTGGCAATATGCATTCCCGTGTCTTGATCTTTGAGAAGTGAGGCTTCGAGCAGGCCGGAAAATGTATCTCTAACGAGTTGTCTCCTGCTGTCTGTGATGTCATCGATGATGGCCCGAAATCCAACGGGTTCCGGCCGAATATTCTCAATATCGAAAAAATCGGCAGCGTTCCACGGGTTTACCCGTGGGTGAATGCGGGCGGGTATTTTGATATCATTGGTATGACGTGGAGACGAGATTATCCGGCCACGCAGCATATCGAACTGAATATCACATCGTGTGGGTATCAAAATACCGGCGTAGGGTCCTGAATCCCGGAGTACGGGGTTATATCAGGAAAGTTTTTCCGAAGATATTACGTGAGATGCCCGGAGTAGAAATAATCGAGATGAATGTCCAGGATGACCATATACATGCGATCATGATTATTCCGCCAAAGTATGCAGTGAGCGAAGTGATGGGGAGAATCAAAGGGCGAAGTGCGAGTATGATTCGGAAAAAGTTTCCCTGGCTGGCGAAGGCATACTGGAAGGAAAACGTGTTCTGGTCGCCGGGATATTTCGTGTCTACGGTGGGGCTAAACGAAAACCAAATTCTCAGGTACGTGAGGTGGCAACAAAGCCAGGATTCAGGTCAAGCGAAGCTTGAATTTTAAAAGGTGCCACGGGCTTGCCCGTGGGGATCCACTACCGGTCCTACAAGCAAATTTCCTAGGACTGTGGTAAGGTTTTTTCGTCTTATTTCGATTTGACCCTTCCAGGAAAAGCCCATTTTCTCCGATCTCAAATGGCGGATAATGGTTTCCTTTTTTTGATTTTCCGGCAAGGTGATTAGGGAGAGCAAGCCGTCGCGTGCGTGCTCGGCCAACGGGAAAAGATCATCATAGAAGTCGTTGGTCCAGACAATCTGAAGCGAAAAGTCAAGAATAAAGAATGGGAAAGGACAAGCCCGATTGTTTACTACACAGGCTCTTACGGACTTGAGATCAAGAATGTCTGAATCAGCAACATAGAAAGCCTCGAGCTCTGAGACGTCTTGTTTTGGATCGTCATTGCGGTCGTGTTGCACCAAGCTGTCTCTCTTGCCGCTTTATCTCGGCGTCACTTTTTCTGATGTAGAACGGTCCTGAGTCCACGTCGTCTCCGCCATGTTTGTCATAAAGCCTTTTACCCAGCTCCAAGTATGCTAGGTTCCAGCCACAAGCTCCGACGGGGTCCACTTGTACGTAAATACTCTCATGAAGAATCCCATATGCCATCTCCGATCCGGGACCGGTCAGCAAAGCGCCGTCATGTTCTCCTATTTGTAGCTTGGCGTCCTCTATCTCTTTATCCATATAGTCGCTGATTCTCCTCCCATTCTGGAACAGCGCCAAATATACCCGCCGCTTTTTACCGTCAATGATCGGCACCACCGTCGCAGGATGGCTCGAATTGGCATAAGCCATGGCATCGAGCGTAGGTACGCTGACGAAAGGCTTTTCAAGACCTGCCGCAAGTCCCTTAACCGTTGACATGCCGATCCTCAATCCGGTAAAGGAACCCGGTCCTTTTGCACAAACAAGAAGGTCAAGTTCTGAGGCCGGCACCCCGGCCTGACTTAGCACGTACTCCACGGTTGGCATTACCAGTTCTGCGTGCTTGAGCCCCACCTTGCGGATAATTCCCGTAAACTCACCACCGTTTGACCTGACGGCTACGCCGAGCACTTCCGTTGCAGTATCCACCGACAGAATATTCATTGGCATGCTATTGTGCGCTTTTTTTCATCTCGAATTCCGGCGACAGTGATAACTCGTTTTTCTCCGGCAAGTATTTCAAACTCAACGATTACGTCCGGGTCGGGCAGAAAATGTGCCGCTTTTTCACCCCATTCTATGACTGCGACCGCAGGTCCCCCTGAAAGCTCATCAAATCCCAGCAGCTCAAGCTCCTCATCTGAATCCGTCCGATAAAGATCAATATGTCTGAGCAACACATCCCCACGGTATTCAGCCGAAATGGTGTAACTCGGACTTGTAATTACCTCTGTAATGCCTAAGGATTTGGCAATTCCTTTGGTGAAAACGGTTTTCCCGCTGCCGATAGCGCCTTTCAGAATAACTACTGAACCGGCCTTTAGGGTTCTTGCTACGATCTCTCCGATTGATTCCGTCTCGGCAGGACTGTTGCTCGTAAAAACCATGGATCTTTTCTATAGAAATGGTAGAGAAATAGTTGAGGTAGGTCAATTGTCGGACGCTCAAGAGCTTTTCCCGTAGTCATAGATATAAAAATTTATGCGATTGATATTTTCTTTGGAGACCTTAGTAAACATGATATGCATCATGTATCCGTATACTCCATCCTTTCTTACATTCATTACCTTGCCATAAGTAGACACGGCGGACTTCCTCTCAGTCTCAAAATCCACTCTTACGAGGGAACTTTTTCCGACAACTTGTGGTGATCGGATGCTGCAACCTCCGACTGAGACCTCAACGATCTTTGCCAACGTGCCTTTTTTTGTGTCTACAAATGCGCGGCGAGTTTGGTTGCGACCCGACCCGGACGCTATAATTTTGACCGGATAGTAATAGCACGGTCTCAAAATGTCTTTTCTCTTGAACTTGCGCTGCCGAGCCTTTTTTATCTGGTTTGAGTGCTGAATGAATGCGCAGTTTTTTCCCTTCACCGTATTATATCCGGTCACCTTTGAGGCAAATGAATATCCCTCGCCGTTATCTTTCCAGAAATTCACTACCAGGCTGGACCATTTTGCCCATCTGAGCTGGTTGCCTGCACTATCGGTGGGTATCTCGATCGCAAGGCCATCCTTCAATATAGAGATGATTCGGCTTTGAAACAGCGGGCCGGTTCTCAGCGACAGTGAGATGGGCTGATTAGGGGCAAGCTGTCTGGTGGTTGCATAGGACCCCGATTGAAGAGATCTTCGCTCAATGGATTGTTTTATGCCGTAGAGAGCTAGCCTCTGGTTTTCCTTCACACTGTCGGAAGCACGTGACGCATCAATGGCACTGAACGCTTTCTCGAGGCTGATATCGAGCTGGCGAGAGTTTGTGAGCAGCAGACACGGGCGCCTCACGCTGCCCATTCTAATGATTGATTCCAGTGTATGAGTCTGGGCTCTCGATAAGCCTGCCTTTGAGGCCCGTCTTCTGAACGTTACTTTTCTGAATTTCTGATGCGGTTGTGCGCTGGGCCGCCGTTCTCTTCTGCTGGTGATAAAGCCACCGATTATAAGGAGGAGAAAGATCGACCCGATGATGACAACCGCGGCGATAATAGTGGTTGAATCAGCGGACTGCACATACTGCGCTCCAAACCGAGTTTGCAGCAGTAAAGTCATAGCAAATTTTTGCCCTTCAATGCATTTAGTAGGGATTCCAGTTTTGGCGCAATTTCGTACTCCAATAGATCTCCGATGAGAACTGTATCGCCGCTTAACATTGCGTCATTCAACTCATTGAGCAAGCCGTTTATTGTAGAACCAAATCCAATGAGGGATTCACCGTCTATTTCGAGTTCCGCCAGATTTATGATTGACTGACTTCCAATATATCTCACAATACGTATTAGTTTCTGGAGGAGATCGACAAATTGTATCAAATGAGAGAGAGCCTCCCTGTCATTGCCGGTCTGGAGAAGTACCGCAACGTCGCTTAAGCTTTGGATGGCCTCTGAAAGATCTTTGGCCGTGGTTTTTATTTCCGCCATCGGATCGGCTATCTCACGAAGACGCGCGGTGACTTCGGCCCCCAATTCCGAGGCATAAGTCAAGAGTGAACCAAACTGCTCTTCAGCCAATACACCACCGACGGATCCTTTTGTATCTGTCAGAGAGAGAAACCGGTTGCCAATTGATAGATCGCCCACCGTGTCTGACGACATTGCCTCGTCTATCAACTCCGCAACGTCCTCCGCTCCCTTCAAAAGGTCCAGAAAAGCCGGCGAGTCGGGCGCATCAGCTTCCTGCAGGAGGTCCATGTACTGCTGAATCGCCGCAAGCTTGTCATACGCTATGTGATTAGGGTGCAGTGCGGTGAAATCAAGGCTATCTACGGTCTCGATTGAATCATTCTGCCACTCCAGTCGATCACTCAAAGGCAGTTTAGCATCATCCCTTGTGATCTCAGTGAGGGTGAAGCCGTTTGTAGCGAGCCAATGCTCAACTCCATCCACTACCTCGCCAAGCACGCGTTCCTGCTCGAGGGTGAAATCTATTGCTTCTTTGTTAATCTTTATTTCCATATTTATGATCCGTGAGGTGCCGGGGATGGTGTGAGATCAATCCTACCGGCGTTCATCTAGGCTTCTGTTAAAATTATCGATTTGTTGGGAGCTTTGCTCAAGTGTATTTAGCGAACCTTCCATGATGCCAAACTCCCGGCGGTATTCCTGCTCCTTTGCGGCCAGTTTTTCCTGTTCAGTCTCAATTCGATCGGTTGTTCTGCTGATTCTGCCATCTAAATTATCAATCCGCATAGTCATTATTCCCCCGGTCTCTACATACGGGCGGATGTACGAATCCAGAGAAAACGCCACGCCCGTATCAATGACCAGATCACCGTCAGTATCTTGGCCAAATAGCTCCTTTATCGCCGGCATCATATTCTCGAGTGCGCCATCGAGACGATCCTCATCGATTTCCAGATACCCTCGCAATCTGGTTCTATCGAAAGCGCCGCCCGATCTTGTCGCGTTGGTAGAAACGCCGATCTGGTCCAGGAGCGCAAGGCGGTTTCCCTCGGAAGTTGGGTACGCATTTATTAGTACGGTTTGTAAGCGCGTTCTCAACTGCATGAGCGTGATATCGCCCTGCATTAAACCGACTCGTGTAAGGGCCGAGCTCCTTTCCTCGTCGGTAAAGTACGTAATCTCATCGACTACATCTTCGCTTCTTCCCGAGATGATATTCAGCTCCGCAATCAGTCGATTGTAATTTCCCACCAGCTCGATTATCGTTTCTTTGATCGATTCGCGGTCAGGCTCTATATCAATTTGAACCGGCTCATCGCCTGCCTTTAGTAAATTGAGCGTCACTCCCGGAATAAGATCGTCAATAGTATTGCTGTCTCGGGTAATTTGGATGCCCTCCATCAACACGATCGCATCCGATGCTGCTTCCACAGGATTAACCGGCGTGTAATCTCCCCGAGAATCGGGGTCAAGAATTCTAATCGAGCTGATCTCCATTTCTCTGTGCGTATTATTGTTCCGCACGTGGAGCGCATCAAGAGTATCAAGATAATCCGAGATCCTCACTTCCAAGGTAACCGTGCCGTTGCCCTCGACCACAGATGGCAGCGGGTACCGATTATCTTCACCTTCTATGTAAAATACCGTTAAATCATCGCGCTTTTCTGGGGGTAGGGGAGGGTTCCATTCGGGAACAATCACCCTTGACAGTGTGTTGAATACCTCTATGCCTTCATAATCAACGCTTCCGGCGCCGGGCTTATCGGGGCCGGGCGGTGGCGTGGGCGGAGTATAATCATATGGGATTGAAATAACGCGATATTTAATCTCCAGCTGTAGGTTCTCTCGCGGAGTCACGGCCGGAACAATTGGCAAAGTTGCCTCGCCGCCCGGGGGAAATGCCACATTTCCGTCTGCAAAGCGAATAACGTCGTCTGTAAGAGGTTTTTCCCACCGTCGAAAACTTAAGGGGCTGAGGGTAAATCGTCGTGACGCATCATCAGCTGCTTTGAGCATGCCGGTATCGACGGCAAACTCGAGCGCCGCTTCTTCAAATTGAAGTGTATTTGCGGCTCCGTTTTTTGTGGACGCGATGAGAATAATCTGAGTATCTGCCGCGTTGCGTACGACTTTTGCCTCTACTAATCCACGCGATCTATCATTTATAGCTCTTGACAGATCCTCGAGATCGCCCCCGCGAAACGCAATATCGATTTCTCTTTCATCCACAATAAAACGGTATGAACCTGCCTTAGCCGTAAAATCTTTAGAAAGAGAGTTAGAGAGGAACCTGTCGCGCCCGGCAAGCTGTTTGACTACCAGCTCCGTATTTTCCTCCAGCGCTTCTCTACCGGCCGTTGCTTGTACGATGGTTTCGTCGCTGGTAACGGCAATCCTCTGATTAAATGGATTTTCAAATCCATACAGAGATTTTGCGGACTCTCGTAATCTACCCAGGCCGCGATTGACCTCCCGCCAAGCTTCCTTTTGAGATTTTGTCTCGTCAAGCTCTATTTCCATCCGGTCAAGGCGTAATCGCTCGACCTTCATGAGCTCTTCGATCATCTTGTCTGTTTCGAATCTGCCAGAACCTGGTACGCCAGGGATGGATATGTCCGACATACAATCTCTCCTCGCTCCAACGGACCCCCGTCATAGTCCGCCATAGACGACAAAAAGCCGGGCGCATAGTACGCCGGCTTTTTTACTAAAAGGGATTTTCTGTTTTTTGTGCCCCTGTCTTAGATGACTTCGTCAATTAACAGCCCGATGGCTTCCCGAATGCGTACATGCAACTGTTGCAGGACCTCCGGGGGAATCTCCTTAACAACTCTATCGGTTTGGCTGTCAATCACCTTTACAACTACTTGATCAAGCTCCTTATTGATGGTGAACCGCAACCTCTTGTTAAAAAATTGGGTGATGTTGAGCAGCTCGCTCAAATAATTCTCTACACTTTCACCTTTTTTCTTTGACTCAACGGCGAGCTTAGCGAGGTTTTGCGCGACTTTCCGAGCTTCTTTTGGCGCTTGCTGATTATTCGCCTGCCGACGATTCACAATCTCATGAGCTGGGGCGCTTTTACCAATACCGGTGATATCCAGTTCCATAACGTCCTCGTTATAAACGACAGTAAGGGGGCGCGAGCCCCTCCTGCCTTGAAATGGGCTCTAGAGGTGACGTCCAGAAGCCTCTATAAGCCGATTCATGAACGGAGTTTACCTTTTATTAACCAAGGAGCTGTAAGACAGACTGCGGTTGAGTGTTCGCCTGCGCGAGCATCGCTGTACCGGACTGAACCAGTATCTGGTTTTTCACATATTCAACCATTTCACTGGCCATATTTACATCGCGGATCCGCGATTCCGCGGCTTGCAGATTTTCTGCCGCCGTAGCAATGCCGACAGAAGCCATTTCAAATCTGTTCTGATAAGCACCTAAGTCCGCACGCTGCTGTGATACAACGCGTAAAGCGCTGTCCAGGGTGCCGA
>NZCE01000038.1 GCA_002688185.1 Spirochaetales bacterium | reverse complement strand
TGCTAAAACGTAAAGACTGTCATCCTACTCCTGTTTATTCTCACCTCCGTTCCAAATAAATCGCGCTGTCCATAGTGGGATCAGCGAATGTTTACGCAAGATTGCACACAACTCCATCAAAACAAGCATCATCCACTGATGCCAGTGTCTCTGCGTCATCGATGTGATAAGTCACCCCGGCGGGATCCATTTCCTCATTCCGCCGTGCTATTCCGATGAGTTCGTCTGAGATATCAATGCCGACAACACTCGCTCCGCGGGAAGCTAATTCGTGGGTAAGCAAGCCCTGTCCGCAGGCGAGATCGCAGATATGTTTTCCCGTTATTTCGCCAAGCATAGAAACGAGCGTAGAGAATACCACATCTCGATCCGCCGAAATCAGACTTCTTTGAGAATCATACCATTCGGCTATTTCATCATATTTGGCTGTTTTCATTGTTTCTCCCGGACTAACCGCCCGAATCCATTTGGGCCTATGACCTCAACCTTTTATCAGTTTCTACGATGATTGGTTTTCGAAATGTCTGATAATGGCTACGGGAACCAAATAATAGACTATTCCCCGTAATATACTATGGGAGGCGTGAATTTATGAAAGCTTTTACGAGTCTGTGGTTTCAGTTTACGGAAAACTTGTGGAGAAATCACAAATCTTCCTTTTGAGCGGCCCCCTTCGAGACGGGCAGTGGTATTAACGGCGTCTCCCATGACATCAAATCCTTCTATTGGAGGTAGCTTTATGACCATGATTTCTCCGAAATGCATGGCAAAGGTGATCTTGTTCGGCAATTCCCTTTCTTCTAGGTGGGCATCACATTTCTGCTTGAGACTCAAGAGCGTGCGCACGCCCTCATCCACCCATTCATCTGGGAAGACGATGAGAGAGGCATCACCAATGTATTTGACGATCCACCCCGGCGTTGGCCTTAGATGATCGTCAATAGTGGTTGCCAGATCGCGGAGCATTTCCACAGCGCCCTCAGTTCCCAACGCCTTCACGGTCTGAGCGAAGCCGGTGACGTCTGTAAAACAGATGAGAGACTGAAACTTCTGACCGTCGATAATTCTTAAGAAATCCTTCATGGCTATTCTCCTTGTTTTGGTTTATATAGCCGGCCCAGATGTCCGGCAGTTAATGGAGTTCAGTCAGCCCACGCGTCTGACAGTGTCGAGGTGGTCCCCGTAGCCGCATTAAGTCTGAAATACTGCAAGTCTTTTGTCAAGGAAAGAATTTTGGAAGCGGCCTTAAGGCCGTGGATGCTCAGCCATACCTTGTAAAATTTCTGATTAGCATGTAATTTGCAAGGTATGGAGTACGTTCCCCGAGCTCTTAGCCGGCGGCTGACTGAATATCTCAACACCTTTCCCCTCGTATTGATTTGGGGTCCTCGCCAATGCGGGAAAAGCACTTTTGCCGCGCATGAGCTGCCGCATTTTGAGCATTACGATCTGGAGCGGCCGGTGGATTTCAACCTTATTTCCGCGGATCCGGAATTGTTTTTCTCAGATCATCCGGTAAACGTGTGCATCGATGAAGCTCAGCGGCTACCTGAGCTATTCCCGGTACTACGTCACCTCATCGACAAAAATCGTGAAAATGGCCGATATGTACTCCTCGGCTCATCCGGCCCGCTCCTCTTAAAAAATGTTTCTGAAACTCTCGCCGGCAGAATTGGAATTCTCGAGCTGACACCATTCACGATTAAAGAATTGATTGGCAGGTTTTCGTGGCAAACACGTTGGTGGAGGGGAGGTTTGCCCCCTGTTTATGATCTAGGTACCGGCAGACAGCAAACGACGTGGCTGAGCAGCTATATTCAGACTGTATTGGAGCGGGATTTACCTAACTTGGGGATACGGGTTCCGGCTGCAAGACTAAACAGACTCTGGTCGATGCTGACATCAGTAAACGGCCAATTGCTCAACGTCTCGATGCTGGCACGATCCCTGGAGCTTTCCAACTCGGCAATCACGAATTATCTGGATATTTTGGAAGGCGCGCTGCTGATACGTCGCCTACTACCATACCATGCAAATATCAAAAAGCGACTGGTGAAAAGTCCAAAGCTTTACATTCGTGACACGGGGATCTTGCATAGATTGGCAGGTTTACCCGATGAGTCGTCCCTTGAGTCGTGGGTGCACCGCGGCCAATCTTTTGAGGTTTTATTGGTAGAAGAGTTGATAGCCGCGGCGTGGACCGACCTCATTGGCCCCGAGTTCTACTTCTATCGCACCCAGGCCGGAGCTGAAGTCGATCTTCTCATAAAGGTTGGGGATTATATATGTCCGGTGGAGATCAAACTTGGAATCGAGATACGGCAGTACGATACGGCGGGGTTGCGTCATTGTATGCAAGACCTCGGCATTGAGCGCGGTTTTTTGGTCACCCGCGGCAACGAGACCAGAGAGCTGGGACGAGGCATAGTAGCGCTCTCCTTCGCCCAGATTATCTCCGGCTCTTTATACCCATGGGCATACCAAGCATCGAAATAATCGGGTCACCGGGAAGAGAGAAAGGGGAGTTCGAGGCATTTTCGATGCATAACAAAACGTGGAAAGAGCTTGCGCCTTGCCTCGGTCCATCTCCGCTTCCTCTCGGGAACAGTGGGTAGTCAGACTTGTGATAAAACGACAGAACCCACCCACTAACCGCAACTCTAGGCGAGCCCACAAAAGGCCCTTGCTTGGGAGTGAACATTGCTTCCCGCCACTATCCTTCTTAGCTAATCGGGCATATTTACCTTAATGGAAGTGCTCTTGCTATGTAATCGACGCAGAATCGCGGTAAATCAGCAGTCGACGAAATGTATTATTACCCGGTAGAATATTGAGATAAAATGCGCATAAATCCGTGCCGGCAGAAAAAACCGAAGAGAAGGTGTTGCACTCGCCCAACTATTACCACGGGGAAGCTCGCGATTATTTCTCTCATGATAGTTTCCGTGTGTGGGGCGGCAGCCGGTCAGGATGCAGATCAGACAGCGGAAGACATCGGCATGAAAAGGTCTCCGGCGAGGGAATTTGAGGTTGGCGTTTCGTTAATGCCCGGATCAAGATATTCCAAGGCAAGCTTCGGTCTGCATGTTGGGGGGCGTTTTCTCAAATATCTATATGCGGCCGCCGACGTTCGGACCATCCCACCCGAAAAGGTCGAAGGGATAACCGGCGAATGGACTCCGAACGTAGATACGGGATTTATGCAATGGCATGACGGTGTATTTCTCCCTGCGTATCTATATATGGTGAGCGGAGGTATCAAATACGCCGAAGATAAGGGGTTGACTGCGATTCCGGAAACAGCAGCCGGTAAAACCGCCTATGAATTTATCGGTAGAATAGCTCTGTTGCTATCAGCCTCGTTAGGGATAGGTTATCTGGACGTCTCACATCTAAAAGCCACCGATAATCTTCTCAATGGCCTACGAATAGTGATGAGACTTGAAGCGGGATTGGCTTTTGGAATGGTAGGTATCTCCTTCACCGTAGACGGAGTTTCGCGAACGTTGCATACGATCAACAACTCACTAGTCATCTTGCGAACAATTGAAGATGACTTTAGATACCAAAAGCAGATTCAAAAAATCATGAGTGGCGGACTCATAGGACCCTCTCTATCAGTTCTTTTATACATTTGACTCAGACGCTGATGAAACTCACCGTGTGGTTTGCCATCTGCATAGTATTTCTCATCCTCCTCGGATGTGACCGCCTACTCGACACACTCTATCCGGAGCCGCAGTTGCATGCGGATGGGGAAGTGCAGAGCCTCTTCACCAACGGGTCGCCTAATGTAGACGTAGTCTTTATGGGCGACGGCTATACTCGACGTGATTTGCTGGTTGGTGGGAAATACGAGTCTGATCTGCTCGAGGTTGCGGGGCATCTTTTCAATGCTCATCCATATAATACCTATAAACAATATTTCAGTGCCCATATAGTATATGCGGAGTCCAATGCGTCGGGAACAGATGTAGGAACCGATTACGACGTTATCGATACCAAATTTGATACCTGCCTGCGTTGTGGTGTGCCGGAGAGTAAAACGGCAACCCGTGATCGGGATCTTGCGTACGAATACGCGGACAAGGCAGTAAGCGATCCGGAGCTTGTCGTACTAGTTATCAATATAGATGAAACCCTCGGTACCGGCGGAGGCGGCTTTTTGACAATGACCGCAGGCGCGGGCGGGGATTGGAAAAGACGTGCCATTATTCATGAAACCGGCCACGCATTTGGTAGGCTTGGCGATGAATACATAAACGCCGGCCTTGCCGCTTTGCGGGATGTTGCCTCCATGCCCGATTATCCAAACTTAGACACGACCGGCGACCTTGGAGCCGTAAAGTGGTCCCATTTTTTTGGTTTGCCTAAATACGAAATGGTAGGTGCATTTGAAGGGGGTTATTATAGAGCTGCGGGTGTATGGAGGCCGGAGAAGCAGAGCGTGATGGGCCCTACGTCACCGCCGAGGGTCGACCGAAATACAATTCCGGGCTGGTTGTATCGATATAACGCACCAAGTCGGGAAGCGATTGTAAAGAAGATTATGAGCGCAGTCGGCATACCGTATTCTTTTCATGCGTTCCTAGAAAACGATCTGATAGAATAGCGCGGCACTAGAATCGGGATTGGGCGTGCTCTAGAAGCGATTGCGGAATGTTCGTTTTTGTAATTCGATGACAAAAAAGTGGGGCTGCTGATGGATATGTTCTTCGTCCGACACCCCGATACGGATGGCACAAAGTTTCTCCCACGGGAAGAAATCGACCGGCGTAGAGAAAAGTTTGAGGAAGGTTGCACGTTGGAATACAGCAGCGCCGTGATCCGACAATTGACAACTTGTGTTGGTCGTGTTAGCGTCGGTACACGACCAAAACTCTAGCGAAAGAAATTACATTTGTTTATTCAATTAAAGGACAACAGGAGAGATTATGGCTGTTAAGCCGCAAATAATAGAAAAACTGATTCAGTCAGGCATCAATGGCAATCATCTGATTCATGACGCCTCACATGTAGCAATTAATTTAAAAACAAAGGGATTTTTGTTTTGGAAAAAAACAGAGATTCATATATCTGGTCGAGTAGATACTGATAGAGAAAAAGAAGAGATTGATAAAATCCTTGAGGCCGAATCTAAGGGATTAGCGATTATCAACAACCTTAGAGTTCATAGACGCTAATTCTTAGTATTTGATATAGAGCATCGGCGTATGGTTTATGCGCTGGGATCCTCTCACGGGAGCAGGGCGGTAGGGAGAATTCGCCTTCGCCTCCTCACACGCAACTCTTACTCTCGTCAGTGGTTATCCAGATCATGCAATACCTTGCTAAGGTTTGCATGGATTTTATCGACACTGACATCCTCACCCCTTTCCCAGACCCCCACCCTTGGTTGCGGAATATCCTGCCCGTGACAAGTATCCAGCTACCAGTACGCGATGGGTGGACGGGCGGATTTTGGATTTTCCTCCACTGCGGCGATATGACAGTCCAGGCAACGATAAATTCAGAGGAAAAACTGCGACAGTGAAGATTGCTGTCGTCATATCGACAACAATAACGATTATTATTTCAAAAGCACTGAAACGGCGGGCCGCAAAAGAAGGCTTAGTCAAGGATGTGTTCTTAGCTCTGGATGCTGCGAGGGAGTGGTTGAGGAGAGATAAAACAAGGCGGCGCCGGGAGCCGCCCTTTCGCTTCCTAGTTCGTTTTACAGCATCCTCCTTCCCGGCAAGGGATTGTAACAAGGGGGCAGCGAAAGGGCAAGCAAAGCCCGCGAAGGGAGTTGCTTTTCACATCATTAATCTTGCCCACAAGGTCTCTGATGCCGATCCGCGGGCGGGCCGACCGGACATGGTCATGCCATGGCCGGTTTGCAGATATGGTACGGCTCTGCGCACATAGAGGCGCCGACCGGATTCGAACCGGTGCGTAAAGGTTTTGCAGACCTCTCCCTTACCTCTTGGGTACGGCGCCTAGCAGGGCATGACTATATCAAAGGCCTGAGTATTTGTCTATCATGGAGTCAATTCGATACATTTATCCTATGTGTAATCTCTTGCATATCCTCACGATCTATGGCGACTATTGAGTATCTGCAAACAGGGGTTCACTAAATGGGCGGCTTTTTTGGATTGGTTTCTCAGGCTAATTGCGTGGGTACGTTATTCTTTGGGACCGACTATCCCTCGCATCTTGGAACGAAACGGGGCGGACTTGCCGTCTGTGACGGTTCCTCTATCCGCACGGTGATTCACGACATTACAAACAGCCAGTTCAGAAGCAAGTTTGAACGTGATATTACTCATCTGAAAGGTACGGCGGGAATCGGAGTTATAAGCGATTATGAAGATCAGCCGCTCATTATGGGATCTCATCTCGACCTCTATGCCATTGCTACCGTAAGCGTCATTCAGAATATTGACGATTTGACAAAAAAAGCATCTGCAGGGAGAGCCACGCATTTTAGCGGGATTTATGCTGCCCGTGATCTCTATGGCCGCACCCGGGTGAGAAATACTTTTGAGCGGCTATATTCATACGGGGACCGCGAGATACACCGTCGGTACCAGCGCCTTGATGATATGCTAAACGCCATCGGTATACCTCACGAAAAAGTCTGTACCTACTGCTGGAGTGAAAACAGCACAGCGCTGTCGTGACCGATACGCCGGTCGCGCTGCTGATTAATCCGCCCATCTATGATTTTGCTCTGTTTGATCTCTTCCTCAAGCCTTACGGACTATTGAGAATAGGCGCATGCCTCGCAAGCGCAGGCTACAAAATATCGTTCGTAGACGCCCTTGATCATCGGGACGAGTTGTCAAGTTCCATTCTAGGAGCACCTCGGAGAAACGATAATGGAACCGGAAAATTCCATCGATGGAAAGTTCCGTTTCCGGGCGAGGTAGCCATCGAACACCGCAGATATGCACGCTACGGCGTCGTGGCTCAATCACTGGACCACCAAATATCAGACGTTCAGCCTGACATAGTCCTGATTTCATCGGGAATGACCTATTGGTATCCTGGGATCGTCGAAGTCGTGCGCATGGTGCGGTGCAGGCATGCGAATGCCCCCATAATTGTGGGCGGCATTTACGCAAGTCTACTAGCCGAACACTGCAAGAACACCACGGGAGCAGATTTTGTAATTCACGGGAACGCCTGGCCGGAGTTGCCGAACATACTGGATAAGTTGGGGCTGCCCGTGCCAAGCCACCAGCCGAGCTCGGAAGTGCTTTCTCTCCCCAATGTATGGCGAAATGCCGGCATAATACGGCTCAACAAGGGATGCCCTCTACGCTGCAGATATTGCGCATCAGAGCTTTTATTCTCGGGGTTTGCTCAGGGAAATGCGAAAAGCACTTTTAACGTGTTAAGAAACCAAGCAACGCATTGCAACATAAGGAACTTTGCCTTTTACGACGATGCGCTACTCTTTCAAAAGGAAGATGAGTTTCACAAGCTGCTCGATCTGATTATCAAAGCAAAGTTGGGGATAAGCCTCTATGTGCCCAATGCTCTTCACATTCGTTTTATGGATGGCCGTACGGCACGACTCATGAAAACGGCAGGTTTCAAAGAGGTCCGGTTCGGTTTTGAAAGCGTATCGGATGATTTTCACAAAAATTATGACGGCAAAGTTGCCAGAAATGAGTATCCAGAGGTGGTTGAAATATTGCGCGCGGCAGGATTTCGCGGTGGGGAAATTATCACCTATATATTGGCAGGGCTTCCTGGTCAGTATGCGGAGGATGTAGAGGATACCGTTCGTTTTGTGACATCCATCGGTGTCCGTGGGTCGATTGCAGAATACTCTCCCGTTCCGGGCACGGAACTCTGGAGTCAGAGCGTTGCCGTCTCAAAGTATCCACTTGATGAAGATCCACTCTATCATAATAACAGCATTCACGCTCTTGAATGGAGCGGCTTTACCGTTGCCGATATGAGTAGGCTAAAGCAGCTAACTCACGACTTATCACCCCGGATGTAACCGTCAATAACTTACTGGAGTGTCGTCGGACGATGATTGGTCCTCGATTTATAAATCACCCACAAGATCGACAAAAATATCCACGTATCGCGCTATCTCGTCCAATCCAGATTTCCAGAAACTCTGAGACTCTATGTTGAATCCGGCGTTGGCCGTAACCTCATTCGCACTACCACGCCCGGTGTTCCGCAGAATCTCATGATATACCTGCTCGAAACTCTCGCCCTCTTTTGTCGATCTGTTGAAAAGCGCCAGACCAAACAGCAGACCGAATGCATAGGGGTAATTGTAAAATGCAAGTTCCTGCCTGTAGTAATGGCCTTTTGCCGCCCACATATACGGGTGGAGATACTCAGGATCGAGACCTTCGCCGTATGTATTTTTCTGGGCGTCTACCATAAACTCGCAAAGCTCTTCAGCGGAAACCTCGGCAACAGCCCTTTCACTAAATAGTCGCTTTTCAAAATAAAATCGAGAAAGGATATCTACGATCACCTGAGTCGCATCTTGCAGGAACTCCTCAATCACGTGGATTCTCTCCCCAGGATCCGCATTTTCCAAGGCAGCATTAAACACTAACGTCTGTGAGAATATTGAGGCGGTCTCCGCCAAGGTCATAGGATAGTCACGATGTATCGCCGTTTCATCCCTGAGAACATGATGATGGTATGCGTGGCCAAGCTCGTGGGCAATAGTGGAAAGGTCGGAAAAGGAACCCTCAAAGTTGCACAGGATTCTACTTTCCTTCGAAAGAGGGAAGCTGGTGCAATAAGCCCCACCAACTTTACCTTCTCTGGATTCGGCATCTATCCACCCATTCTTAAAAGCCTGGCGCGCAAAATCACCTATGTCCCTGGAAAAGGAATCGAACTGTGTGCATATAAAATCTCGAGCGCGATCATACGTCCATGATTCGGAGGGCTCGTCTGCCGGAGACCCACGCACGGGCGCCCCGCGCACCGGCGCAAACAGATCAAAAAAGGCGAGGGAATCTAACTGCAAAAATTTTGCCTTTGCCTTCAGGTAACGCCTGAATATGGGTAGGCTATCAGTCATTGCCGATATCAGCGTATCAAGCGTCGCTTTGCTGATACGGGATTGCATGAGGGGTTTCTCCAGGCTGTCAGAAAATCGTCTGCGTTTATTCAGGCTGACAGCAAAGCCTTTTACTCCGTTTATCGAGAAGGCTATTGGTATCTCCACCGACTTCCAGGCTTTGAGCTCGAGCTCAAATGCCTTCTGCCTAATATTCCGGTCCGGCGAAAATGCAAGAGACCTCAGCTGAATGACGGTTTTTTGTTCACCAGTGTTTTCGTCCCACGTCACCGCGAGATTAGATGAAACGGCCTCCTGGAGCCGCTCCCACGCGCTCCCGCCGGACCGCGAAAGATCGGAGGCGAGGTCCTCCAGCCCGGGCTCCATCTGTTTCTTTTGAAACTCAAGTTCCTCCCTGAGGAAAAAGCCGTAGCTGCCGCCCACCCGAGTCTCGAGGTTTCTTAAAAAATCCGCGTCTCCAATTTTGTCTTTGATCTTCTCGAGCTGATTCCGAAAAATTACAACGGCATTACGAAGAGGGAGGGAAATCTCCTCGAGCTTGTTAAGCTCTTTGCTCGCATCAGGATTCTTTGTATCCGTCGAAAAACCCGCATAGGCGTAGGAATCGAGATTGCCGATAAGATCATCTGCTTTATTGTATGCCTGAATACAACGAGCTGCCCAAGACACCGAATCCGATTGTAGGGCGGAATCATGGATCGCCTCCAAAAAAGCGGTTATTGATTTCTTGAGCTCATCTACATCTTTACGATACTTATCACTTGAAAACGATGGGTATATCGATTCCAGCTTCCATCTAGGTATTTGCATTTCCGGTGTGCCGTTACTGTGTTGCGTCAAATAATTGTTTCAGCTGGTCCTTAACCTGCTGAAGGGCCTGGTTATACTGTTCTTCGAGCCTCGAGAAATTTTTGGCAAGCAGCGAGACAAACTCCGGGTCAGACTCGGGACTGAGATGAATTTCGGCCCCCATCTGCTGGGCGAGGAGCCGCTCCTTCTCCCGCATTTGCGGTTCATACTGTTGCTTGACCGATTCCTCCATCTGATCGCGTGATCCCAAATACTGTTCAAAAAACTCTCGAACCTGTTGGAACATATAGCTGATCTGTCGTTTTTCTCTGAGCACGGCGTGAAGTCCATCTTCTACCCGTTTTACTTTGTCGACAAAATCGGCGTCGACGGGCAGGTTGATATTTGCCACCATGACACGGAAAAAACCCTCTTTGACCCACCCTAGTTCCTTCCCGGAATAGGATTTGAGACGTGATAGAGGATCCTTTTCTTCATGATTCCCATGGGGATTTAAATACGCCGACGCAAGGAGCTTGCCCTTGTTTCTCAGTTCATTTGCCTTTAATGTTTCCTTGTCTCCCTGGATATCCTGTGTGCGCTCAAGTGCCAGCTCAAGCGCCGATTTTATTTCAGTCATTGTTTTCTCCTAGATTCAACAATAAATGTACTCATCTCAATTCTAAGTTGCAAGGCGGTAGCCGGCTGTGTTTGTGGCGCATTCCGCGGCCCAACCATGATAAAATTGAATAAATAGAGAAAAATCACTCAATCCGTCACGATTTCAAAGACGCTCATACGGGGCAAATATATGCGGAAAGCAGTCGTTCTGTATACCCAGATCGTTTTGGGACCGTTCCCTCAGGTTTCCGCGAAGTTCCTTTCGTAATCCGGGGAAAATGCAGCCAAAATGTGATTTCTTGCTTTTTGCAACCTCGGTTAGTACACTAAATGCGAATGTGCACATTCCGTTTGTTCCAGGCATAAACGCTGAAGGAGCATCACTTTGACACACGAGTTTGACGCGGTAATCGTTGGTGCCGGGGGTGCTGGATTGTACGCGGCACTCGAGGCGAGCAAGAAAGCAAGGACGGCGGTGATTTCAAAGGTATACCCAACCAGGAGTCACACCGGGGCGGCCCAGGGCGGCATTGGCGCAGCACTGGGAAATGTTGAGGAAGACCACCCTGAGTGGCATGCGTTTGATACGGTAAAAGGGGGGGACTACCTCACCGACCAAGACGCGGCCATTATCCTAGCCGAGGACGCGGTGAGGGCCGTGTATGACCTCGAGAATCGTGGACTGCCGTTCAGTCGGACCGATGAAGGCAAAATTGCCCAACGCAGATTTGGCGGCCATACGCGGAACTTTGGTGAAGGCGCCGTGCACCGGTCCTGTTATGCGGCAGATAGAACAGGGCACATGATCCTGCAGACCCTTTATCAGCAATGCATAAAAAATGAAGTGCGATTTTTTAACGAATATCAAGTGTTGGATATCGTCTTGGAGGGCAACCGTTGTGCGGGCGTAGTGTCAGTCGAGCTTTCCACCGGTGAGCTTCACGTATTTCGATCAAAGGCGGTCCTCTTTGCCACCGGCGGGTTTGGTCGCATGTTCAAAGTGACATCAAACGCACATGCAAATACCGGCGATGGCCCGGCGGTTCTGGCGCGCGCGGGTGTGCCTCTCGAGGACATGGAGTTTTTTCAGTTCCATCCAACCGGGATCTATGGGATGGGAATCCTCATCACCGAGGGAGTGAGAGGGGAGGGGGGAATACTTAAGAATAGGAACGGCGACCGATTTATGGAGGAATATGCGCCGACTCTGTTGGATCTCGCGCCGAGAGACATGGTATCGAGGGCCATCATGAATGAGATTTCTGCCGGCCGTGGCATTCGTGGCGATTGCAAAATCGACGATTACGTATATCTCGACGCAACGGCTCTTGGACGTGAGACCGTAGAGTCAAGATTGCCGGACATCGCTGATTTCTGCAAGACATATCTGAACGTCGACCCGGCCGACAAGGCGATGCCTGTTCAACCTACCGCTCACTATGCCATGGGTGGAATTCCCACCGATATTGACGGTCGAGTGGAAACGGATTTAGTGACCTATGAGGGTTTGTACGCGGCAGGAGAATGTGCGTGCGTATCGGTTCATGGTGCAAATCGTCTTGGGACCAACAGCCTTGTAGATCTCGTCGTGTTCGGCCGGCGGGCGGGAATGCATATAGCAGATTATGTAAGCAGAGCAGACATTCCGCCTTTGGCGGACGGATTTGATGATAAAATCCTGCGGCAACTCGATGCACTAAAGGGTGGAGGAGCAGGCCCGTCTCTCGGTGAGTTGTTTCATAACATGCAGGACACGATGATGCGCAACGTCGGGGTGTATCGCCGGGAATCAGCTATGAAACAGGCGGTCAGTGACATCCGGAAGCTCCGACAGGTTGCTTTGGGGCTTAAGTTACGGGACTCCAATAGGAAGTTCAATAATGAGCTACTTGAAATAGTAGAAGTCCGGAATTTGCTGGATCTGGCGCTTATCACAGCGGAATCGGCATTGAACAGAACCGAGAGCAGGGGAGCTCATTCCCGTGAAGATTATCCGGAGCGTGATGACGGGCGGTGGCTTAAACACACGTTGGCGGCCCTTGATCATGACAGCGTTTCGGTGACTTTCAAAAATGTGGATCTGAGCCGGTGGGAGCCAAAACCCAGAGTTTATTGAGGGCAAGGAGCAACTATGAATGTGGTACTCGACATTAGGAGGTTCAATCCTGAGGACGATAGAGGGACGTTTAATCAAACCTATGACGTGGAAGTGGATAGTACCGACCGAGTTTTGGATGCCCTAATGAGTATTAAGCGCGGCGAGGATCGGACGCTTACGTTCAGAAAAAGCTGCGCGCACGGGATATGTGGTTCCGATGCCATGCTGATAAATGGAAAAGAGCGTTTGGCTTGCAAAACTTTGATTCAGGAAGTTGCGGAGGCAGACGGAGATACGATTCATCTCGAGCCGTTGAGGCACCTCGCTGTCGAGCGGGATCTTATCGTCAGGCAAATTTCGTTTTTTAAGAAATTTGAGTCCGTCAGGCCGTTTCTCATACCAAAGCCGCGGGAGGAAGCGGGCGAGTACTTGCAAACACGGGAGGAACGGTCCGAATTCGATGATGCAACTAAATGTATTCTCTGCCAGTCATGTGTTTCATCGTGTCCGGTGCCCGACAAGAATCCGGGCTTTATCGGTCCGGCTTCAATAGTCCAGGCGGCAAGGTTTGTGTTTGATTCCCGTGATGCCGGCTTTGAGGAGCGACTGGCGGTGCTGGATCATCCAGACGGTGTTTGGGCGTGTGAGAACCATTTTGAGTGCACTCGTGTTTGTCCGCGAGGCATCAAGATTACTAAGCTGATTAATCTTACAAAAAGAAAAATACAACATTATAGGAAGGAACGCGGAGAACAGACTAAGGAATCCGGGGTGACTACATGAAGATACATGAGTATCAGGGACACGAGCTATTCAAACAATATGAGATCAAAGTGGCTGAGGCAGTACTTGCCGGAAGCCCCGAGGAAGCAGAACGCGCGGCGGAAGTGTTGGGATATCCCGTAGTAATAAAGGCCCAGGTTCTTGTGGGCGGCAGGGGAAAGGCAGGTGGAGTCAAAGTGGTGCATAGCGGACAGGATGCCAGGGGGGCCGCGCACGCCATTCTATCTCTCACCATTAAAGACCTTCCGGTAGAGAAAGTTCTTGTGGCCAAAGCGCTGGATATTGAGCAGGAATACTATCTCGGGCTCACTGTTGACCGGGCTTCAAAAGCGGTAACGCTTATGTTGAGCTCCGCCGGGGGTGTGGAGATAGAAGAGCTAGCGGAAACAGAACCCGAGAAAATTCTCAAGCTGTCGATCCCGTCAGGGAAGGAGATCGATGACGATGCGCTGAACGGTTTTTTGCGGAAGGGATTTGAATCTTTAAAGCTCGTGAGTCAGGCGAGTGACACGGTCAAAAAGCTCTATAGGCTTTTCAAAGAGAAAGATTGCTCGCTGGTGGAGATCAATCCGTATGCCCGGCTTACTGGGGATGAGCTCATTGCCCTGGATGCAAAGATAAACTTTGATGATAACGCGCTATTCAGACATAAGGACATATTGGACCTGCAGAACCCCGAGGAATATTCAGACGATGAGATTAAAGCCCGGGAGGTTGGCCTGAGTTTTGTGAGTATGGACGGAGACATCGGCTGCATCGTCAACGGCGCCGGTTTAGCTATGGCAACCATGGATCTTATAAAGCATTTTGGTGGTAGTCCTGCCAACTTCTTGGATGTCGGCGGAAGCTCCAATCCTGAGAAAGTTCTAAACGCCCTATCGATAATTCTTAATAATAAAAAGGTGAAGGCGATTCTTATCAATATTTTTGGAGGGATTACTCGGTGCGACGACATAGCAAACGGCATACTTTTAGCAAATAGACAAATAGAAATCCCGGTGCCGGTTGTAATTCGTCTTATCGGCACGAATGATCAGGAAGGTCGAGAAATATTAACCAACGCCGGGCTGTCGGCTCTCGAAAAGTTGACTGAAGCCGTGAAAGAGGTGGTGGCGTTGAGTCACTAGGAAACCTATATGAGCATATTAGTAGATAAGAACACAAAGGTAATGGTTCAAGGCATAACCGGCCGCGACGGATCATTCCATACCAGGGCGATGATAGACGATGGTACAAGTGTGGTAGGCGGGGTCACCCCGGGCAAAGGAGGGCAGATGATGGAGTCGGTGCCCGTCTTTGACACCGTGGCTGACTGCCGCGATGCGACTGGGGCCGATTGCACCGTCATCTTTGTACCTGCCCGATTTGCCACTTCAGCGGTGAGAGAGGCCGCGGACGCACAGATCCCCCTTATCGTTTGCATCACTGAAGGCGTGCCCGTACTCGATATGATCGAGATGTACTCCTATGTTGGTGATAAAGGCTGCCGCCTTATCGGTCCAAATTGCCCCGGCCTTATATCACCGGGAAAATGCAAAGTTGGCATCATGCCGTATAAAATCCACCTCGAGGGGACCATTGGGGTTATTTCCAGGAGCGGGACGCTCACCTACGAGGTAGTGTACAATCTCACCACGTCCGGGCTTGGCCAATCGACATGTGTCGGAATTGGCGGCGATCCCATAGTCGGCACCAGCTTTGTAGATTTACTCGAGCTATACGAACAGGACTCTCAGACTGAAGGTGTGGTGCTCATTGGGGAAATTGGCGGGGAATCCGAGGAAAATGCGGCTTCCTTTATAAAGGAAAAAATGCGCAAGCCGGTCGTGTCTTTTATCTCGGGGAGAACGGCACCCCCGGGTAAACGGATGGGTCACGCCGGCGCGATTATTTCGGGTGGAAAGGGAACGCCGGAGGCAAAGATATCCGCCTTCCATGATGCCGGAGTACCCGTCGCTGATAGACCGGACGAGATACCAGGGCTCCTCAAGGAGCGAATGGGATAATAACAGCCTGCAGGCTATTTCTGCCGAAAGGATGGATCTCCGGGGTGAAACAAGAAGCGCTTGGAATTGAAAATCTTCTCTTTGCCGAAGCCCTGTTTGAGTCTTGGAAGGAAAAAAAAACCTCCGTACCGTCGGAGTGGGACGAGCTGTTTTCGCATATTTCTGACGGCGCCGGCTTAGCATCGACGCTACGTTCTGATTCACCTCCGAGGGTTGCTGACGCTGAGTCCGCCCACGTCTATAAGCAAAGCAGGATTGACAGCCTCATCTGGGCTTACCGAGACGTGGGATATCTTCACGCGGATCTGAATCCGCTGCAGGGGTACATCACCCCTGACCTCAAGTATCTTTTTAAAACTATAGAGGGCTCCCACGAGAATCTAAGGCCGGAGGATTTCGGCTTGGAAGAGGCGGACCGGGACACGATATTTAGGTCCGGCAGAAGCCTGACTCCTCCGAGTGGCACGCTTGAGATTATATTAAGCTCACTGCGTGAAACCTATTGCTCATATATGGGTGTGGAAGTTTTCCATATTCAGAATCGTACCATGCGCGGATGGTTAATCGAAAAAATCGAGCAGCAGAACAATCGACCGGTTGTGTCAAATACTCAGAAGATGCGAATTCTCTCAGACGTCATCAAGGCCGAGGAGCTCGAGAGCTTTATCCACAGCAACTACATCGGGCAAAAACGATTTTCCCTCGAAGGAGGGGAGTCTCTTATCCCTGCGCTCCATCATCTGATTGATATTGGAGCCCGAGACTTAGGTATCCAGGAGATCGTCCTCGGGATGGCTCATCGAGGCCGGCTGAATGTGTTGACAAACTTGATGAATAAGCCCCAAGAGGAAGTTTTTTCCACATTTGAGGACCGGGCGTTACCGTATGAGGTCGGCGGCAGCGGAGATGTTAAATACCATCTTGGTTTTAGCACCGACCACATTAATGAAGACGGGAGTCGAACCCACGTAAGTCTCCTCCCCAACCCGAGCCATCTTGAGTCTGTTGGTCCGGTTGTGGAGGGGAAAGCGCGCGGCGCTCAGAGACGTAGGGACGATAATCACCGAAAACGGGTAATACCCGTGCTGATTCATGGGGATTCAGCCTTTACCGGACAAGGCGTCGTGGCTGAAACGTTTAATCTTGCCCAGCTCCGGGGATACAAGACCGGCGGCACTATTCACATAATTATTAATAATCAAATTGGATTTACTACGGCGCCACGTGATTCGCGCTCCACGTTTTTCTGTACCGATGTTGCCAAAGTGATGCCCGTGCCCATTTTTCACGTAAATGGCGACCATCCTGAACATGTTACTAGAGCCATCGATCTCGCGGTACGGTTCAGACAGAAGTTTGGCTATGACGCGGTGGTGGATATTATCTGCTATAGGAAGTACGGCCACAATGAGGCGGACGAGCCTTCATTCACGCACCCAATTATGTACGGTCTTATTGAAAACGCTGACAGCGTATCGAAGATTTACGGCCGGCAGATGGATGAAGAAGGCGTTTGCAGCACGGAGGAGCAGAAGAAGATCAGAGACGCCTATAGGTCATTATTGAAGCTGTCGTTGAAAAACGCCAAAAGTAAACCTGTGAAATATATCACCGATGGATTTCAATTTGGTGATTGGAAAAAGTATAAAAAGGAATATAGCCACAAAAAAACCAAGACCGGCGTGGCGCTACCCACCCTAAAAGATATTGGCAAAAAATTAACTACCGTGCCTCAAGGTTTTCAGATTCATAGAAAGCTCCAAAGAATTCTTGACGACAAGAAGAAGATGCTTGCCGGAGAATCGGGATTTGATTGGGCCACCGCCGAGGCGTTGAGCTTTGCTTCCCTATTGATTGATGGAACGCCAATTAGACTGAGCGGCGAGGATTCTGGGCGTGGGACATTTTCTCAACGGCATGCGGTCTGCTGGAATATTGCCACCGAAACTCCTGAGCCGTATATACCGTTGACAAATCTGTCTGAGTTTCAGGCAAGGTTCCGCGTGTATGACAGTCCTCTTTCAGAGTTTTCCGTGCTTGGGTTTGAGTACGGAAATGCAATGGCCGAGCCTGAAATGCTGACGTTGTGGGAGGCGCAGTTTGGCGATTTTTGTAACGGTGCTCAGGTCATCATCGATCAATTCATAGCGGCAGGAGAATCAAAATGGGACAGAGGAAACGGGCTTGTTTTACTTCTCCCACATGGATATGAGGGTCAGGGACCCGAGCATTCAAGCGGGCATTTGGAGCGGTTCCTTCAGCTATGTGCCGACGACAATATCCAAGTGTGCGTGCCGACGACGCCGGCTCAGTATTTCCATCTACTTAGGCGTCAGATGAAACGGGATTTCAGAAAACCTCTCATTGTCATGACTCCCAAAAGCTTGCTCCGCAGCAAGGATGCGGTGTCGGCCTTTGAGGACATGGCAAACGGCGGCTTCAGTGAGGTGCTAAATGACCCGCTGGACCCACAAAGCGCACGAGTGCTGGCATTCTGCTCTGGAAAAATATACTATGATCTTGCGACGCGGAGGAATGAGCTCAAAGCTAAAGAGATTGCAATTATCCGTCTTGAGCAGCTTCATCCTTTTCCAGCCGAACAGGTAAAGGCTGTTGTCAAGCAGTATTCATCAGTGGACAGATACGTCTGGGTGCAGGAAGAGCCTCGTAATCGCGGCGCTTGGTATTATATTGAGAACTTCAAGCATGCCCTTGTTGGAGACGCCGAGGTTCACTACGCTGGAAGACAACCCAGCGCGAGCCCGGCCACAGGCTCTTACCAACAGCACCGCATGGAACTGAATGATATTCTGGCATCGGTTTTTTGCGGAAGCGTAGCATAAGGCCGTTCTATTCAAGGAAGCAATATGAAAAAGAACATTGCAATACCCGAGATGGGAGAATCGGTAGCTGGAGGGATTATCGCCGTTTGGCTCAAAGGGGACGGTGAAGCCGTCCAAGAAGGCGATGAGCTTTTTGAGTTGGAAACTGACAAAGCCACGTTGGCAATTCCCGCCACGGCCTCGGGTATTTTGACGCGGCTTGCGGCTGAAGGTGATGAGGTAACCGTAGGACAGGTTGTGGCTTTAGTTGATGCCGATGGATCAATCCAGACCGGGTCCGCTTCGCCTGAGAACGGTACCGTACAGGAACGAGCCCAACTGGCAGCTGTACCGGACAAATTGCTTGAGGGCCTATCGCCTTTGGTCCGTCGCATCGTGATTGAACACGGCCTCGATCCCGTGTCGATCCATGGTGCCGGCCGGGGTGGGCGGATTACTAAAGAGGACGCATTGACTGCCCTCGAATCCATGATCGGCAAAAAAAGCGCGCCGCAGTCGGCCGCCAAAACCCAGACACGTGTGCCGATGACCAGACTGAGGAAGATTATTGCTGAGAATCTGGTTTTGTCAAAACAGAGCAGTGCCCATTTAACCACCTTCAATGAGATCGATATGTCGGCCGTTATGGATATTCGCAAAAAATATCGGGATACTTTTGAGGCCCAATTCGCAGTACGCCTTGGATTTATGTCTTTCTTTGCAAAAACGTGCTGCAAAGCTCTCAAGGCCTTTCCGGTAGCTAATGCATTCATTGACGGCGAGGATATTGTTTACAATAACCGGTACAACATCGGCGTGGCCGTATCAACGGATAGGGGCTTGATTGTTCCGGTAATCAGAGACGCCGACAGGAAGAGCTTTGCCGAGATAGAGCAGGAGATTCTGTCGTTTGTCACCAAAGCCAGGGAAAAGAAGCTGACACCTGATGAGTTATCCGGAGGCACGTTCTCCATTACTAACGGCGGGGTATTTGGATCATTGCTTTCAACCCCTATCCCCACCCCACCGCAATCGGCAATTCTCGGGATGCACACAATACAAAAAAGACCGGTCGCCGTCGGTGACGAAATTGCTATCAGGCCGATGATGTATGTTGCCGTCAGCTATGATCACCGGATCATGGACGGCAAAGATGCGGTGAGTTTTTTGGTAAAGATAAAGCAGCTTGTGGAGGATCCTCATCAGCTTCTCTTGGGGCTGTGAGTACCGGCAGTTCGGAGGAGTATAACGGTGGCTGAGCAGTATGACGCGGTAATTATCGGTGCGGGACCCGGCGGATATGTTGCCGCAATCAGAGGCGCCCAGCTGGGCCTGAAGGTTGCCCTTGTTGAAAAGGGCAAAACGCTGGGCGGGACTTGTCTCAATATCGGATGCATCCCCTCAAAGGCGCTTCTGGACGCCAGCGAGCAATATTGGAAATGCATGAATACCTTGGAGCCGTTGGGAATATTGGTTGGACCCGTCGAGCTTGATTTGGGTACCATGATGAAGCGGAAAGAGGCGGTGGTAAAACAGCTTACCGATGGCGTCAAAGGGCTCATGAAAAAGAACTCCGTCGCAGTCATTCACGGAAATGGATCTGTACGAGGACCGGGCACGGTGCAAGTTACAATCGATGCCGGTGAGATTATTGATCTCAACGGTAAATCTGTCGTAATAGCAACGGGGAGCGTTCCCGCGGAGCTTTCAGCAGTGCCATTTGACGGAGACAGGATCGTGAGCTCTACCGACGCCCTTTCATTTGGGTCCTTGCCCGGGAGCTTGGCGGTGATAGGTGCAGGTGCAATTGGGCTTGAGCTCGGAAGTGTGTGGTCACGCCTTGGTTCGGACGTGACTATCATCGAGCTGATGGATACGATCCTCCCCGGATGGGATCTTCAGACCGCAAGAACCCTCAAACGGTCACTGACGACCCAAGGGATCAATTTCGCTCTATCCACTACAATATCAAATCTTAAAAAGGAAGAGAGCGGAGTGCGTCTTCATGGCAGGGACAAAAAAGGCGATCCTTTTGAGCTTTTTGCGCAGCGAGTTTTGGTGGCAGTGGGAAGGGTTCCGGCGCTCATCAACAACCTGGAGAATATTGGGGTCGTTGTGGATGGGGGGCGTATTGCCGTGGACGAGTCATTCCAGACGTCTTTAAAGGGAGTTTATGCAATCGGAGATTGCATAGCTGGACCCATGTTGGCCCATAAGGCCGGGGATGATGCCATTGCCTGCATGGAGATACTTGCGGGCGGGCACGGGCACGTGGATTACGGCGTCGTACCGTCGGTGGTGTATACTCAACCGGAAGCGGCGATGGTCGGCAAGACTGAGGAGCAGCTAAAGGGGGCGGGCGCGGCGTATGAAAATGGCTCTTTTCCATTTAGAGCAAATGGAAGGGCTCTTGCCTCAGGTGAAACCGAAGGATTTGTGAAATTACTCACGGATGCCGATTCAGACAGGATTCTCGGCGCCCACATTTTGGGACAACATGCGGCGTCCCTTATTGCTGAAGTCGTTTCAGTGATGGCAATAGACGGGAGCGCAGAGGATTTAGCCCGGACTTCGCACGCGCATCCCACTCTACCGGAGGCAATTCGGGAGGCGGCTCTCGCAGTGGGAACGGGTTCGATCCATAGCGCGTAAATTCTCAATGAATGGCGGGAGGCTGGGTAGTACTTTTAGAATTGCTCGGCGGCTTCAGTATGTGTATTATTTATGTAAGAATGTTGTACGGCGGATAGTCGAAATAATGAGATATTGATTTTTCCGGAGGATAAATATGGCAGAGGCGGCATACTCAAAAGGATTGGAGGGTGTAATTGCAGCGGAAAGTAAAATTTGCCAGATTGATGGTGAACAGGGAAAGCTGTTTTATCTTGGGTACTCGATTAATGATCTTGTAGAGCATTGTGATTTTGAGGAAGTGACCTACCTGTTGCTTTACGGTGAGTTACCCAATATAGACCAGCTCGAGGAGTTTCAGGGACGCATGCGGGAAAGCCGGGAACTCAAAAGCCCGATCGTGAAAATGATCGAGGATTTTCCGCCAAAGGCTCAAGCCATGGAACTTCTGCAATCATCCGTGGCTTACTTGAGTGGCTACGTAGAGCACGTAATTCAACACTCGGCAACGTGTAATTGTACGACTACCCTTCATCAAATTGTGCAGCTGGCTGGAGTCGTTGCGGCCTATGGCAGAGTGCGGGAGGGAAAATCTTATGTCCCGCCGCGGCAGGATCTCTCACACGGTGCCAATTTTCTGTATATGTTGCGTGGCGAGGAGCCCGACGAGTTTGAGGGAAAGGCGATGGATGATGCACTTATTCTTCATGCTGAACATGGATTTAATGCATCTACTTTTACTGCACGAGTCGTGGCTTCTACTATTTCCACTTGCTACAGCAGCATTTCCGCCGCAATTGGGGCCCTCTATGGGTCACTTCACGGCGGAGCCAATGAAAAGGCCATGACAATGGTGGAGGAAATCGGCGAGAAGGCAAATGCCGAGGCTTACGTCAACAACGTACTAGATCAACATGGAAAAATCATGGGGATGGGTCACAGGGTGTACAAGGCCAAGGACCCTCGCGCTGTTATTATAGAAGACTATCTCCTAGAACTGTCTAAGCGCAAGAATGACATGCGGTACTATGAGATCCTCAAGGAGGTAGAGCGAGTCTTCCGCGGCCGGATGGAAGAAAAGGGAAAACCTATCTATCCAAATGTGGACTTCTTTTCAGGCGCAGTGTACTTGCTCCTCGGAATACCCAAATATCTTTTTACCCCGATTTTTGCCGTGGCGCGCTCGGCCGGGTGGCTTGCCCATATCCTCGAACAACGGGAAGACAACAGGCTGTTCAGACCACGGGCTCTGTACGTGGGAAGTGAAGAGCGGAGTTTTGTTAGGATGGCAGATCGATAGGCTTTCCTACGCGCTAGTGATTACTTTTAGCAGTATTTGAAACTCCTCCCGGCAGTTGGCGCAGAGATCCAGATGCAGCTTTACCAGCGGCATCAGTTTTTTAACGTCTTCACCCTTTGCCGACATATCCGCGTATGCGTCAAGCACTTCATATGCTTCCTCACATGAGTATTCGTCTTTGTCAGTAAGGACCAGATGGAGAAGCGGTCGTTTCATCATCATTCTTATACGCATCTTCCGTGGCATCAGGCGAAGCATTATTTTCATGATTAGCTCTTTCATTACGACAACTCGTTGCCTTGAGATCTTACATTAGGCTTCTCAAAGCTCGAAAGGACCTCCGCCGGTGACATGCCCTGTTTCTCGAGACCTTCTTTCATCCGCAATCTTGCATCATGTAGCAGCTTATAAAGGGCGTTTCGATTGGTATTGAGTCTTCTGGCTGCTTCCTCGAGGGGCATGCCTCCAAACATCACCGCTTTTAGCGCGGTTTGCTGTCTCTGTGTAAGCTCATTATTCATGATACTCATGACCGAGCTCATCAGATCATTTCGCACAGCGCTCTGCTCGGGATTTGGATATACACTCCTCATCATACTATCAACCTTCGAGGTAATTTCATCAAGCGACACATCATTCCACTTTTTGCGTCGCAATTCCGTGAGAGCGGTTCTTATGGCGATTTTTGCCGCCCACGTAGTAAACCGGCTTTCACCACGGAAAGACTTGAGGTTATTTAAAACTTTTACCAGCGCATCCTGGACAGAATCTTCAACGAGCTCATTATATTGGCTGCCCACGGACCTTTTCCAGCTCCGCAATCCCGCGCGCAAGCTCTTTACAAGATGCTCTCTCAGGCGGGAAATCGCCTCATCCCGTTTGCTGTCCTGCGATTGAAGGGACGAGAGCCATTGGTCATTGTCCATCTCATTCATCATTTTTGATGCAACCTCTGCCGGCCGTTCAGCGTAACCAGGTGAGACGCATTATACACTCAACGGGGGTGTTTGCAGAAGACCGAGAGGAGATACGCGATGGCAGGAGCCATATAACGCCCGTTAGATCTTGACTGATGCGGTAAGAAATAAGCTGATTTCATCGTCAATTCTGTGAGGGAGGAGTTACATGAAACGAATTCTTTTTATCAGCGTGCTGCTGGCATTGACTGTTGTCTTGGGTGCTTCAGGCCAAAACTCATCGACACACGACAGCATCCAGACGCTGCCGGACGGCACCAAGTATCTTGTCCACCCATCGGAAATAAAGAGCGGTGGACCTCCGCCGGACGGCATACCGTCCATCGATAATCCAAAGTTTGTATCTGTAAAGGAAGCCGACTCTTGGCTCGCAGATGATGATATCGTCGTAGTTTACCAACAGGATGACATCGCGCGGTTTTACCCGTTTCAAATACTCGTGTGGCACGAAATTGTAAATGATACCGTAGATGGATTTCCGCTGCTCATTACCTACTGCCCACTCTGCGGATCTGCGATCGCATTTGAGCGTACTATTGATGGGGAACCCGTTGAGTTTGGGACGTCGGGGAAATTGTATAACTCGAATTTAGTGATGTATGATAGGAAAACTCGTACATACTGGACCCAAATTGGCGGTCGGGCAATTATCGGCGATCTGGTAGGCGAAGAGTTGACACCCGTTTCCATTAATACTGTTCAATGGGGCAACTGGAAACATCTATATCCCGATGCTGAAGTGCTCAGCCGGGAGACAGGGCACTTTCGATCGTACGGTCGTGACCCGTATGGAGGCTACTATTCGCAGGATTACCTCATGTTTCCCGTGGAGAATCTTGATAAACGGATCCATTCAAAGACCGTTATCTATGGCATCAAATTAAACGGCGTGCATAAGGCATATCCGGAAAATCTCGTGCTCAAAGAGTCAATAATCAATGACGCGGTTGGGGGTACGGAAATCACCATCACAATAAACAAGCTGGGGGGCGTTCGGATGGCCGAACGTGACTCCGGGAGGGAAGTAGTTTTTGAGCGGGACTTTTGGTTCGCCTGGGCCGCTTTCTATCCGGAAACTCTTCTATTTGGGTCGGAGAGTGACGGAGAATCCTCGTAAGCTTTAAGGCCGCCGCATATCCGGCGGCTTTTTTCTCATTCGTAACACTTTGCCTTTTTAAGGGCATCGTGGTATAACAGCAATCCAAATATTGAAGGGCGTCGGTTCGCATTCCGTAGATTAACACGCAGCCGGCGCATATCCAAAAAACCGGAAGGAGAATCCACATGTCTCGTTCCATAGCCAGTAAGCACCCGATGCCCGTCGCCAAAAGGTGGTCGACAATTCTGCAGGGTTGCAATCTTCCAGAAATAGAGAAGGCCGATCCTGTGAGTCGGTGGCTGGTAATATCTCGAGCCTGTGTGATTTCCATGACGGTGACTTCAGGCCTTATAGGATTGCTCTTTGCCCTGGAAGATGGTGCAATAAACTGGTTTTTTGCATTTCTAAGTGTCGTTGGACTAATCGCTGCACATCTATCGAACAACTTAATTAATGATTGGACCGACGTGAAGATGGGCGTTGATACTGTAGATTATCCCCGGGCTCAATACAGCACACACCCGATTTTCGGCGGCTTGACGACGTCCGGCGGACTACTAAAAGGGGCGGGAATACTTCTCGCCGTTGACGCCGTAATCATGGTAGGACTCGGACTTCTGCGGGGATGGCCTGTTTTTGCCTTTGCATTTTCGGGTTTAGCGCTGAGCATGCTCTATACAGTGCTTCTCAAACGTTTCGCGTTAGGTGAATTAACGGCGATGATTGTGTGGGGACCGATGATGGTTGGTGGAACTGCGTACGTATCTTCGGGCGCCGTGGATTTGCCGGTTTTGATTGCGTCCCTTCCCTATGGCTTGATTGTGGCCTCAGTGCTCATCGGAAAACATATGGATAAGCGTGAGGCGGACGTCTCGGCAGGGGTCCGTACCCTGCCGGTACTGCTGGGAAATCGTCGATCCGCAGTCTTGTTGAAGGCCGCCTCGATTGTATTTTTTCTGCTAATCGGATTTCTGGTTGTGATGAAGATTACCGGACCCTACATCTTGGTAAGTCTGCTGTCGTTGATGCGGTTGGTAAAGGCCTGGAAGGTCTGGGGCAGGCCACGCCCTGATGCGCCGCCGGACAAGTGGACCGTCTGGCCCCTCTGGTATGTGGGTTGGGCGATGTATTTCAATCGGCAGGCGGGGAGCTTTCTTATTCTTGGGCTTCTACTCAACGTCGTTGTTCCTAAACTTGTCAATTTAGTTCTGTAAACGTGCTTCCTGAGAAAATCCTGTATGAAGACAATCATCTCATCGCCGTCAACAAGTGGTGCGGCGAGATTGTGCAGGCTGACAAATCCGGTGACGTGACTCTTTTGGCCGACGTCAAGCAGTTTATCAAAGCGCGTGACCGCAAGCCCGGTAATGTCTTTCTAGGACTTTGCCACAGGTTGGACCGGCCAAGCAGTGGTGTCGTGATATTTGCAAAGACAGGCAAAGCGCTCTCACGGATGAATGACGAGTTCCGCGGCGGGAGGGTACATAAAAACTATTGGGCGGTTGTCATCAAGGCCCCACCTTTGCCGGAAGATCACCTCATTAATTATCTGGTCAGGAATTCCAAGCAGAACAAATCATACGCGTATTGGGAAGCGGCGGATGGGGCAAAAATTGCAGAGTTGAAATATCGATTGACCGCTAAGTCCGATCGATATTGGCTCCTGGACATTGATCTAATTACCGGGCGTCACCACCAAATACGTGCCCAACTGTCGGCGGTCGGGTGCACCATCCGAGGAGATCTGAAGTACGGCGCTCCGCACGCAAACCCCGATGGTGGTATCGATCTCCACGCGCGGGCGATTGTGTTTGCCCACCCCGTAAAAAAAACGCCGGTCAATATTGCTGCACCGGAGCCTTCCGGTCGGATATGGGATGCACTGAAGCTTACGCCTTAGCCTCCATCTCATCTCCAATGCATTGCATCCATTCGCTGATTATTATTTTTTGCGGACATTTATCTTCGCACTCTAGGCATTGTGTGCATTGTTCGGCCCGTTTTTCCTCATCCATATTTTTATATTGCCCTTTTTGCCGGTCCATCATGTTGTACATGTAGCCGACATTATACAGATTGAGATTTTCCGGAATCGCCACCCCGCTTGGACATGGCATGCAATACTGGCAATCGGTGCAAGCGATCGGCCGTATTTGCTCATATGTTTCTTTAACTTGTACCACAAGATCCAGCTCTTTTTCAGATAACAAGTCGATCTCGGAATTGTCGGCACTTATGAGGTTTTGCTCCACCTGCTCCATGGTGCTCATTCCGCTCAAGATTATCGACACCTCAGGTTTGCTCCAAAGCCATTGGAGCGCCCAGTCAGCAGGCGATCGTTTCTTAACCGCTGAGTTCCAGAGATTTCCAATGGCGTCCGGTGGATTAACCAGGTTGCCGCCCAAAAGAGGTTCCATAGCAATAACCGCAAGACCGTGTTTGGCGGCAAGCTCGAGGCCCTTTGTGCCGGCTTGATTTTCTTCATCCATGTAGTTGTATTGGATCTGGGTAAAAGCCCAACCGTCGTATGAGGTAACGATATCTTCAAACACATCGTATTCGTCGTGAAAAGAAAAACCAAGGCACCCGATCCGTCCGTCTTGCATTGCTCTTTCCGTCCATGAAAAAACGTCCAGCTCTTTCATAAGCGCCCACCGGTCTTTATTGAGAGCATGAAGTAGATACATATCTATATGATTGGTCTGAAGCTTGCTCAATTGCTCGTTGAGAAGCCTATCAAAGTCGTCACGGCCCTTTACCAACCAAGTTGGGAGCTTTGTGGCGAGCTTCACCCTGTCTCGGTAGCCGTCTTTGAGAGCCTCGCCTACTAGATGTTCGCTATCGCCGCCGTGGTAACCATAGGCGGTGTCTGCGTAATTGACGCCCTGGTCAATGGCATGCCGGAGCATTTTGATCGCCTCGGGATAGTCGATATCTTGACTGCTCCCGGTTGTGGGAAACCTCATGCAGCCAAAACCTAGGGCTGAGCCCTGCCAATCTAATTTGCCAAAAGGCCTGTACTTCACTCTGAACCCTCCAAGAATACATGTGGTTTTAGCCCACATGCCGCATCGTAATGACATGGCAATTGATTGCCAAGGTTTGTATCGCAGATTGTGCTATACTAGCAAATCCCAATGACAACTAAATACGCCAACATAAACTTTGAAATATGTGACCCACGCAGATGTGACTACGATTCCGGCTCGTGTCCGGCATTGGAATCCTGCAAACATAAACTGCTCGAACAGGAGGATCCGTTTGAGTGTCCCATGCTGCTCTCCGTCACTATGTGCGTTGGGTGTGCCGATTGTGTCCGTGCCTGTCCTTTAGGGGCAATTCAAATCGAGCGCGCTTAAGCTATGTTTACTCAGGCGCTCATGACGTGCTGCAAGAGGTCGGAGCTCGATGCCGCAAGAAGCTCATTTCTCCACTTGCCAATGTCCTTTTCAGATTCTTTGGGGTAAGAGGCAGCCGAGCTCTGCTCAATCTTTGCCAAAATATGCGCATCGTGCACTACCCGGCTGTTCGCCGATGAGTCCCGCGTTGGAGGCTGTGCCTCTTCAACGATGGAACATACTTCATCGATATCAACAATCTGAAAACCCAAAGCGAGCAGATCGCTTCTCGCCTGTTGGACGTTGTTTTTCCGCACCACATAGAGCACAGTCGCGGCCAACACCACATGAAGTGCGGCGCCCTCAGGTCCGGCAATAACCTCCGCAAAATGCATTGCCCTTTCAATCCGACGAATATCCACCTGCTGGTCCGATTTCAACTCTCCGGCCTTTGCCAAAAGATGATCTTTTATAGTTTGATTTTTCCGCTTTTGGAACGAATCATAAAGCTCGTCCCCCACGCACTCGCGTGCCATTGCGCACCACTCTACGCAGCTCATCACCCCATCTCTTGCAACGGTAGTCCCACATGAAAGGCATTTTCCTGTTATCTCGTCAGACCAGATCTCGACTTCGGCTCCGCAGGTGGGGCAGTCAAACTGCTCGGGCATTGGTTGACGCATTACTTTTGAACCGGGACAGATTGTATGATCCATGGCTATACTCCTGACCACATCATACGTTAATGGTAAGAATAAACCTTGATGTGAATCAATATTTTTCGGTTTTTTTGCCCACATTGACCCGGCTACATTCCGGCGGTAGAGTGGAGCAATATATCAGATTGCCGAGCGATGGTCTTATGCAAATGACGCCTATATCGCTCGTCTTGAGAGGTACTTACATGGGACGCATGAGCAATAGAGACCGATTTTTAGCCGTTATGGATTATCACCCTGTCGACCGTGTCCCCAATTATGAAGCCGGAGCCTGGGCGCAGACAAGACAGAGGTGGTCGGCGGAGGGGCTGAACCCGGATACTCTTCACTGGGATTGGTTTACCGGAGAAGAATACTTCGACATGGACGCCCGGGAGTATATTCCGATCCATTTTGATATGGTTCCCGCTTTTGAGCCGGAGGTAATAGAGGAAACCGAGCGCCATGAAGTAATCAGGGACTCAAAAGGACGCATACGAAAAGCCTTAAAGGATGGGGCTATCGGCAACTCCCGGACGAGTATGGACCAGTATCTGAGGTTTGCGGTAGAAAGCAGAGCGGACTTCAGAGACTTAAGAAAGCGATTTGTGGCGGATCTTGGAAAAAGATATCCGCCGCAATGGCGGGAAACCATGCTTCCCCGGTGGAAAAATCGGGAGCATGTGCTGGTGCTTGGTAGAAATTGCAGCACGTTGGGATTCTATTGGCGCGCTCGAGAGTGGATGGGTACCGAAGATTTAAGCTATGCGTGGTATGACAAGCCCGACCTCATGCACGAAATGATGGAATTTATTGCGGATTTTACCATTGAAGTTGCCCGGCCGATTTTAGACGCGGTGGACGTTGACTACGTATTTATCAATGAAGACATGGCGATGAAACAGGGGCCGCTTCTCGGACCGGAAACCTATCGGACCTTTGTATTCCCACATATGAAACGCCTTGTAACCTATTTAAAAAGTAACGGCGCAAAATACGTGATCGTGGACAGCGACGGCAATTCAGAGCCGTTAATCTCTCTGCTTATGGATGCAGGGGTAGACGGGCTCTGGCCTCTGGAACGGGCTTCAGCTGATACTGACCCCCATTTTCTCAGAAAAAAGTATGGTCGGTCCCTCAGGTTGTGGGGGGCTGTCGACAAGCGAGAGCTTTCTAAGGACAAGCGTGCAATCGATGTTCATCTGGTGCAGTTTGCAGATCTCATTGAAGAGGGCGGGTTCATCCCCACTGTCGATCACACGGTGCCGCCCGACATCTCATTTGATAACTTCTGCTATTACATGGAGCGGAAGAAGCAGCTTCTCACCGGGCGATTGTAAGGAGACAAGCCGCGAAACCGTCACCGCCTACCTACAAATGCAAGCTTCATCGCTCTGAGGGTTCTCTTATTGAATGAGATTACCAGACAGCGGCTGAGACGCCTTTTGCGGATCGCATTTCCCATGCTGTTATCCCAGGCGTCGGAAACCGTCATGCTCTTTGTCGACCGGCTGTTTTTGTCAAGGGTGAGCAAAGTTCATCTCGCCGCCGCCATGAGTGGAGGGCTGACGGCGTTTGTGCTCTCCGCTCTTTTTGCGGGTGCGGTCGGATACGTGAATGCAATAGTAGCCCAATACTATGGCTCAGGTAAAAAGCAGTTTTGCGCGAGGGCAACAACTCAGGCCATCTACGCCGCCTTCATGAGCTACCCGATTCTACTGCTTTTCATACCGTTTACTAGATACTTTTTTGAAGCCGTCGGCCTCGAGCCCGAGCAAGTTTCACTCACCAACATCTATCTGCAGTATCTCCTGGCTGGATCGCTCTTGCTGGTACTGCGCTATGCGCTAACCGGGTTTTTTACCGGCATCGGCAGAACCCGCATCGTCTTGGCCGCAAACATTGCGGCCATGGTAGTAAACATTCCCGCCAACTATGTGTTTATTTTTGGAAAGCTCGGTCTTCCGCCACTGGGTATGCGCGGAGCGGCAATCGGTACCCTTTGCGGCGGTTTTGCCGGCACGATTATTCTTGGAATCGCTTATTTTCGTGTGTCGCGTGGGGCCGAATTTAGAGCGGATCATCAATGGAGATTCAGCGGCGAGCTTATGAAAAAACTGCTCCGCTTTGGACTTCCGGCCGGAGCGGAGACGTTTCTCAATATGGGCGCATTCAATTTGTTCGTGCAGCTCATGCATTCCTACGGCACCGATGTGGCCGCATCTATAACTATTGCTTTTAACTGGGATCTCGTGGCGTTTATCCCAATGTTTGGTCTTGGCATAGCAACGACGGCCGTGGTGGGTCAGCACATTGGAGCGCGTGACTTTGAAGGTGCGGAGGGCTCGGCATATTTGTCCCTTCGGCTTGGCTATATATATTCAGGATTGATGATGGTGCTTTTCATTGCCGGAGCCGGCCCCCTTGTCCGGGTGTTTTCATCGGGTTTCTCCGCTTCTGCCGACGTAGTGAAGATGGCGAGGATTTTTCTCCGTCTCGTATCGCTCTACACTGTGGCCGACGCAACGAATATTATCTTTGCCGGTTCTCTACGCGGTGCCGGAGACACAAAGTGGGTTATGCGTATTTCTGTGATTGTGCACTGGACTCTCGCCCTCACGGCGTTACTGTTTGTGCGTGTTGCGCATATACAACCGATTGCCGTCTGGAGTCTCTTTATCGGGATGATCCTCATTCTTGGTTTTTCAATGTTATTTCGATTTAGATCGGGAAAGTGGAAAAGTATAAAACTCATTTAACAATGGGCCTGCGGCTCTGTTGATTATTCTCTCTGGTATGTGTGTGCGGCGCCAATTGCGGCCTTGATGTTATCCCAGTCTATGTCGGGCGGGAGTGTACAATCGGCGCCAAGGATGGTGATCTCCGGATTAGCATCAAGGATATCAAATGCGTGATTCTGTATTTGTTCCTCGGGTCCTTTGGTGATAATTCCGTGACGGTCCATGCCGCCCATAAATGGCCTCTCAAACAATTCTATCACTTCCGACACGGCCATTGATCGGTCGGTCAATTGCAGAGGGCAATTGACGATCTCCCCGGGATAGTCCAAATAAGGTTTCATATCAGAATAGGTGTCCTGATAATCACAGACATGGAGAATATTAAAATCACACGCCGCATCTATCCGCTCCCAAATCAATAAATCATAAGGCTTTATGTAATCGTTAAAAATCCGTGGGTCACTGAATCGAGAGCTCTCACCGCCCTGAGTTGACGCATAAAATCCGTCGATCCCTGAGTCTATACATTGATGGATAAACACCAGCATGCTTTCAGCAATTACCTCAAAACCTTTGCAAACCGCCTCAGGGTCCTCCAACAGGTGCTGCTTTAACACGTCCGGTCCCACAGTGTGGACGGCACTCATAAACGTAGAGTATAACGTTACAACCACGAGGGCGTCTTTCCCGAGCTCTTCCACCAATCCGCTCACTGCATCGATCTGGCCTTGGTAGAAATCCTGCTCGTAGAACGGCATGTCCGCCCAGTCCGACGGCTTTTGAATGCCGGCAACATGGGGGAACGGCTGCTCATACTGTATTTTAACTAGATCCATATCGGTGTATCGGAAATACTCGATATGCTTTTCAACAGAAGCCATTCCCGAACGAAATGCCTCGGGGAAATGGAGGAAAAACGCCGCTGGCTTGAATCCCGGGTCGGTTCCATTCATTACAAAATTAAGCACTGCATCGCGCTTTGTCATGGCGTATACCTCTTGCTTTTTGGTGCCCTGTTTTTTCAATGGCACAATGTACCTTCAAGCTTGGATAGATCGATAATACGAAGTGATAAAGCATCTGGTCAATCGCTAAGCCGACCGTCGCTATTTTTATCCGGTTTCGCATCATTGGCACAGGCGGATTCCTATTGTAGAATCCGGTCAGGATTTTCTCGTACACGCCTTGACCGACAGGTTAAATCTGCAATAAAAACTTGGGAGCTTTACGTGAAGTTTCACAAACATAAACTGGCGGATTCCGACAAGGGATATTCAATTACCTCTATGAGATTGCTAGGCGCCGACCGCATCATCGCCGCCTCTGAGGGGCGCGGGCCGGCAGTTGTTTTTTCCTCTCCGGAGTATAGCTCCAGAACTGTGGCAACCGAGCCGGGCGGTTGTATGGGATTTGCGCCGCTACCGGACAGGGAGGACGCGCTGCTCATGATTACCGAGTTCTATCCGATTTTTAAGTCGGAAAAGGCGGGAATACACGTGTATGAGGCTGAGAGCGGATTTGATGCGCCGTGGAAAGGTCGTAGAATAATCGATCTTCCCTTTGTTCATCGCATAGCGGTTGTTAAAGGCGCCGGTATTTCATACTTAGTCGCCGCAACCATCTGCGGCGGAAAGGAATATCAGGACGATTGGTCAAAACCAGGGGCGGTGTATGTCTCGGAAGTGCCGGCGGTGGTGGAAGGTGGGTGGAGCACTGAGCCGATCCTTGACGGTATCCATAAAAATCATGGTATGTCGGTTAGCCTGATCGGTGGGGAGGAGTGTATCTATGTTACCGGAACAGAGGGACTCTTTGCTTTAATCAAACCAAAAACTTCAGGTGATGAGTGGCGCGTTGAGCAGATGCTCGACCATGAGATAAGTGAAATTTTTTTTGCCGATCTTGACGGAGACGGCGAGCTCGAGATGGCGGCAATTGAGCCGTTCCACGGTGATACGTTGTCGGTGTACAAACAACAAGGCGGCGATTGGACCCGGATCTTTTCATCGGAGCTATCCTTTGGGCACGGTTTGTGGGCAGGCATATTTTCAGATGAGGTCGTGATATTTGTCGGAAACCGTGCGGGAACAAAAGACCTGTCGTGTTTTCGGATCGCGGAAACCGAACCACTTGCGGTAGAAGAGCTGACCGTCGACGGTGGATCGGGCACCACCAACGTGGACGTGATTCACACCGGAGCATCCCAGGCGCTTATTACGTCCAACGCGGTACACGGCGAGTATGCCATGTACACCGCTATCACGGAATAAAAGGAGAACGGCAGTATGGCGGAGAAACTTGGTTTCATCGGTCTTGGCGTGATGGGAGGGCATATGGCCCGTCACCTGAGCGAAGCACAAAAAGTAATCGTGTTTGATATCGACCCTGAAAAAAAGACTGCGATCAGATCTGCGGAAAAGGCGGCGAGCATCCAAGAAGTTGGGACAGCCGCTTCCATCGTTTTTCTCTCACTCCCGAGCTCGGATGTAGTTAGAGACGTGGTCTTGGGAACCGAGGGACTCATCGGAGTGCTTGATTCAGGTGCCGCGGTAATAGATCTGAGCACTACAGAGCCCACAATATCTCAGGAAATCGCCACAGCTCTGCGGGATAGGAATGTAGATTTTTTGGATGCTCCGGTGAGTGGCGGAGAAGGCGCGGCCAAGGATGCCTCACTTGCCATTATGGCCGGTGGACCGGAGGATGTATTTGCCAGATTTAAGCCTTTCCTTGAGATAGTTGGAAAGTCCGTTGTCCGTGTCGGTGATTCAGGGATGGGTGGTGTAGCGAAGCTCGTGAATAATATGATCGTCGGCGCAACGTTTTCCGTTGTGGCTGAAGGATTTGCGTTGGGAATGAAGAGTGGGATAGATCCTCAGGTGCTCTATGACGCAATTCGTGGCGGCTGGGCCGGGTCGAATGTGCTCGATGTCGCGGCGCCGGGGATCATTAATCGGGACTTCAAGCCGGGCGGCAGCATCGACATTCTGTTTAAAGATATCGGCTACGCGCTGTCCCTGGCCCGATCTCAGAACGTTCCCGTTCCAATGACAGCCATGGCTGATGAGATTTTCAAGGCCGCCCGGGCGTCAGGACGCGGGCCGTTTGCCCAGCAGATCATTGTGGAAATGTGGGAGGAGCTTCTGGGCATCGACCCGGATAAAAAGAGCTGAATCCACGCCGGTGATTGCGCCAGTGGGGTGTTTTCCGGCTATTCACCGGCCACAGATTGGCGATCTACAGTGGAGCGGATCCGCTTATCACAGGCCTTCTTTGGCGTATCCACTCATCGTAACCCCCGACGAGTACGTACACATTTGTAATTCCTCGGGCGCGGAGTTTTAGCGCCGCTGACATACTCGACTCTTCCGCCGGACAGCTACAGTACGTCACGAGCTTGGTTGCCCGGTCGCGGAGTTGGTCAGCGGCGGCTTCAACCTGCTGTAATGGCACGAGTAAAGCACCGGGTATATGCCCCGCGTTATAGGAGGCTTGATCCCGAATGTCTAAAACTAGAATGTCGTCAGTCTTTGCCAACTCATCGAGATCGGCTATCGATATAAGAAATGATGTCTCGTCTTCTTTCTTGCCTCCGGCAAAAAGGGAGGTTGTCAGTACAAATATTAGAAGAAAAGAAATCGCTACTGTACGAAGAAGTGTTCTTCTACACATGGTAAACTCCTATGGCTGCCAAATTGGCCAATCATGGATTTTATACTAATATATACCCGGTGCCGGAATGGGTGAAGCGTATTTTCAGTCATTATTCGGTATCGGGCCGTATCGCTTTCCGCGTGGATTTTATCATACTTCTGCGTCTTTTTTTATTGAGGCGATTTTCTCTGCCTGCGGCGGAAGGCTTAGTCTTAACCCGCTTTTTTTTCTGCTTTAGAGCAGAGAGAATAAGGTCTTCCGCTTTTTGGTATGCGAGCTCACGATTCTGATGCTGATGTCGATGTACATCCGTCTGGATGACGAGCTCCCCGTCATTATTGATTCGTGTTTTGAGTTTGGTGTTGATGCGATTCAGGGAGCATTCATCTAGTGGCCCTATGTTCTCTTCTGTGAGCGGAAGCTTCAACGTTACCTTCGTATTCACGTTATTAACATTCTGGCCTCCAGGTCCCGATGACTTGGAAAACTGAATTGATGCTATTGATCGAATCCACTGCGCGATATCTTGGGTATTTATCATTTTTTTTTAGTCCTAGTTTGACGGACGAAGCCTTATCCGAAAGCCTATTGTACTGTGGTTGGGCGTCCTATAGCGCTGAGCAAAACTGACCCACCTGTGCTGAGATAAATTGGCCCCCATGTTTCAACTATATAGCTAAGTTTAGTGCGGATGCATGAAGTATGG
>NZCE01000037.1 GCA_002688185.1 Spirochaetales bacterium | reverse complement strand
CTGAGCGTCGCCGGAAAAAACTTAGCTCTCCCGCGACGTTACGAGCACGGAGCAGGGGGGAGGTCTCCACTCAGATCGTTGCGGGACGGCCTGAATTATAATATTCGAGTTTTTTGCCTGTCAACACAGGTTGAATCGGCCTTAAGGCACGACTGTGGGTACAGTGCAGGCTATTACTCTAAATAATGTGCCACGAGATTTGTCAGAATACAACGGACAGAAGATAAAATCCATCTAGCTGTTCTGCACTCTCGATGAATTGATGAACCGCTCTTTCATTGTCAAAAGCATCGTTACGGCTATAATAGGGCCGATACTTTAGACCAATGAAGGTGGCTAGATGCGACTATACGACATTGATCGATATTTTCGCGACGTGATAGCAATCGATGAGCTCAGTGCCATCGACGATTCAGACAACGGCATTCAGGTCGGCAGGCCTAGTGCGGATATTAGTCGTGTGGCCTTTGCTGTTGATGCATGTATGGAATCATTCCGCCGCGCGGCATCCTGGAATGCGGACCTTATTTTTGTGCATCATGGGCTTTTTTGGGGCAGGAGTGTTATGATTACCGGAGGCCATTATGAACGACTCAAGTTTCTGATTGATAACGACCTCGCGCTGTTTGCCGCACATCTCCCGTTGGATCGGCATTTGGATATAGGGAATAACGCCGTAATGGCAAATAAACTGCATCTTTCGGATGTTGAACCTTTTGGCGAATACCACGGGGTTAAAATCGGCGTGAAGGGCCTGCTGCCAAGGGAACTCTCAATCGACGCGATACTCGAGAGTCTCTCCCTCGACCGTGATTCCTGCAACGCGGTCTTGCCTTTCGGCAAATCGGAGATTCGTAGTGTCGGCATAGTTTCCGGTGGCGCAACAAGAGAAACCGAGCAGGCGATTCGAGAGAAACTCGATCTCTATATTACAGGTGATGCGGCCCACGAGGTGTATCATCTGTGTCTTGAGGAGCGTATCAATCTAATCTGCGGTGGCCATTATCGAACCGAGATTTGGGGAGTATCAACTCTGGCTGAAAAGCTAAAACAGGATACCGGATTAGATGCCTGTTTTATCGACATCCCCACAGGACTGTAGACGTGACAAAACAGATAAGATATTTGGCGACACCAATTTTGCTCACAGCCCTCATCGTCACTCTGGATCAAATTACCAAGTTGCTCGTGATTCGCAATGTACCCATGAATACCGTCGGAGTGAATTATCTTGGTGATTTTTTCTGGATTGTTCATACGAGAAACCTTGGCATTGCCTTCAGCATCGGGAACGGTCTCCCTCCGGCCGCCCGCCGCATACTTTTCATTCTCATACCCGTTTTAGTGATGGTGTTTGTTTCAGTCTACTATTTTCGCGCACCGGACCTGACTCTGGGAATGCGTTGGGCCATGGCCGGCATTCTTGGAGGCGGAATCGGCAATATAATCGACAGAATTGTGCGCCAAGACGGAGTAGTTGATTTTCTGTCATTTAAGTTCTACGGTATTTTCGGCCTATCGCGTTGGCCTGCTTTTAACATCGCCGACATGAGCGTAGTAGTGTCTGGCATCCTGTTGGTAGTGCTATTTATGCTGCAGGAGAGGAGGATCCGTGAACAAAAAGGTTAACACTGTGCTCTTTATTCTTGGAGCTACCGCGGTAAATATCATCACGATGTTGTTCATTTTGCTTCTTGGTATCTATCTGATTGGAGAGCTCTTCTCGGAAACCGCCCAAGAATCCGTCGGCTCTGTCCTTTTTATCCTGCTGTTTTTTATCTCCATCGGAGGATCTTTTTTCATCTACAATCGAGTTATTAAGTTTATATCCAAGAAAATAGACATGGACAAATACTTCCACCCGATTTTTCGTCCACGCAAGCAGAAGCCGCCTGAGAATTGATAATTTATCTTATCAATAACCGTCTGACTTCCCTCGGTTTACGTCCCTTTTATACAGCTCATCGTATACAAACCCACGGTTGCGGAGCTTGTCTTTCAATTCCTGATTAAAAGGAATATAGCGCCAGAAAACTCCCCGGACGTCCTTATGCAGCTTTTGCATGCCTTCACTCTCCTTTGTCACCCAGAGAGCATAATCCTGGACAAAAGCTTCCCGGACATCGCCGCGCTTCTTTGCTCCATTGAACCACTGGTAGTAGTAGCCAGTGAGGCCCTCTTCCATCCAATAATGCTGTGCTTTCTCCTTGGCCACCTGCCAACGGAGGTCGGCTAGCGCAGTTATAACAGCAGATTTTACATCCTTGGGAAACATGGGAAGCGCAAGCCGGCCCCGGCTCGTGGCCCGGTTAAAACGCTCAAATGGCTCCCAGCAGATCCCCGAGTCTCCGTAGCACGGCACAATTATCACATGTGGGACAATGCGTTGGGTTTGACGTTTAAAAGTCCGCTTAAACACCCCCGGGTCTATATTTTCTACGCTCGAGAGCACGTCAATAATGTTTTCTCGCGTTCCTATGTCGAGGATGTTTGACCTAAAATACTGCTTCATGAGAACGGGGAGGTGGTTCCCCTGCCTTCCCACGCACATTTTTGCCATCTGACGGATGGTGTTGAACTCATCTGTGATAGCCTGATTATCCACGGCAACGGAAACGCCTTCCTCCGCGGCCTTCTGCTTAAGAACTTCTAGAGTCTCGGCGGCACCATCCAACTGCAGATAGAGCCGAGAAATTTCCCGATCCAAAAGACCAAGGGAGCGAACGATGCCGCTAATCTCTGCGAGTTTTGGCCGTTGTTGATCCGAATAGCCGTATTTGAGACCAGGATACGCGGCATTCTCAGACCGGGAGGCGAGTGAATCGATCGCGGCTTTCAGCTGACCTTCGGCAGCCTCTAGGTCGGTCAACTTCCCAGAAATGAGACCAAAATTCACGTCCCGTTGTCCCTGCGCCTTTTGCAATTTGGATGAGATCATTTGATCCGGGTTCTGCTTCTTGGTCTTCACCTCATCAGTTCCCGACTGTGAGATTTTGCCGGTGGCGACTCTTTCCAACCACTCATCCAGATAATGGACGGGTTCTCCCGTCGAGTTCTCAAATGGAATCTTGGAGATCAAAGCTCTCTGTTCTTGAGAAATGAGCGTGGGCAGAACAGCACCGAAACGGAGAATGAGCTTTTTGGGGATTTGCATGCCTAATGCCGCTTTGAGAGCAATTGACTCCGCCAAATTCCAGTAAGCTGGAATGAGGCGTCCCCGATAGAGCGAACGCTCCTGGGGATACTGTGTATTGAGAAATTGGGTCAATGCCGAATGAAAACGCTTGGACACATCGCCCTCGCCACCGAGGGCGACCTTGTAGTAGTTTTTGTTGGCAAAAAAGGGCTTTGGCGAATCTTCCCTTTTGGTGATAGGTGCAAATTGTGATTTGTTGAGATCTATCTCTTCTCGGCCCGCATCGGTTCCCGAACTTTCTGCCTCGTTAAAGAGCTCATCGAAGTCCGGCTTTGAGTCATCCCGTTTTTCACCTTCTTCAGCGCCGATTAGCTCAGCAATCTCAGGATCGATAGAATTGTCGTGCTTATTATCACTCATCGCTTTATCAAATACGGTTAAAACGGAAATGGAGGTGGTGGGAATCGAACCCATGACCTCGTGAATGCCATTCACGCGCTCTAGCCAACTGAGCTACACCCCCACTGATCTTGCGATACATAATAGCTACACCCTTTGCTGATGTCAATAATCAGGTCGCGTTGATTAAGCGCAATTCAGATGCTACGATTCGATACCGAGTAAGGTTGTGGGAGAGGAAGAGCGGGATGCGGCGGGTAATTGATACGATTCGTGATAAGCTGTGCGAGCCGGACGCCGTGTTTGTCTTTCCATCGGAGGTTGCGGCGTCGTTTTGGCGCAGGAGAAGCCTATCATTAACGAACCGCAGATCAGTCAGATATGAACGGTTTATATCGTGGGACACCTATAAGGAGCGCTTTTTTGACGCTTTTCAGGATGCAACGCCGGTCAACAGGCAAGTTCGGCTCCTGTTCATGGCGGATCTATTGCGAAAAAATGCGGAGAATCCCTTTCTGAGTGCAATTATCCTCCCGGAGATTCGCAAGACGTGGCGACCGTTTGTAAGATACTTCGCCCGTACACTCCCGATTTTGGACGGCATGCTACACGATGGTTCGATTCAATCTGCTCTGAGCATCGATCTGCGCTCGGATTATCTTGAGATCCGGAAAAGGTACGGCGATTTTCTTAAAAATCATGATCTCTATGAGCCCGGCTATGAATCGCCCACCGGTGGAACCATTTCGGCGATTCATACTGTGTTCTTTCCCACGGTCATTCAAGATTTTGCAGAGTTTAAGTCGCTGATTCGCGCCTCCAACGTCTCTGTTGTGGATGTCGGTTCCCCCGTGTCCCGTCCAATCCTTCGTTTCGCCAATGCAAAACTGGAATTGCGGTGGATGTGTGTCAGCATCATGGAGCTATTGCGATCCGGTGCCGATCCGGGAGATATCGCCGTTACCCTCGCCGATTTGGCCGGGTATGAGGACGAGCTCAGAGAACATGCCAGGCGATACGATCTGCCCTTTGATTTCCACCTTGGGAAATCCCTGTCGAATCATCCGGAAGCAAGGCTCTATCCATTGCTTTCCGCGTGTTTTGACTCTGGATTTAGCGCAAGAACTCTGAAAGAGCTATTTCTTAACCGCACTTTTCCCTGGCGGGATTCGGATTTGGGTATACAATTGGCGAAATTTGGGATTGAGCACCACGGCCTCCAGAATTTCACGAGCGGGAACGACTACCACGATCTGTGGCAGGCACGCCTCTCCTCACACGGCACCACGCGATTGCTCGCTTTCTACAAAAGATTCAGTCAAGCGGCCCGGCGTATTGTCCGGTCAAGAAACATGAAAGAGCTACGACGTAGGATCCTCGCATTTAGCGCAGAATGGCTCGATTCGGCCCGATTTTCTACCCAAGCTCTGCGGATTTACAGCGCCGCCCTAGACGAGCTTCCAAAGCTCGAAGAATCGGAAGACACCCTCAAGAATATCGATTATGAGTCGCCCTTTTCTCTCTGGCAGATGAGTCTCGCTGATCGAGTTTATGTGCAACCGTCATCCCTCGGCGGCATTCCTGTCTATCCATATCGGGTATCCGCGGGAATTTATCCGAAATATCATTTCCTGCCTGGAGCTTCCCACGACACCACCACCGTTCGGTCGCCCCCGTATCCATTTTTGCCCGTGACCGTTGATGACGGGACCAAAGGAGACTATTCCGGCGCGTTTCTTTCACTCTATCGATCATCGGGTGAAACGGTAATGATGAGCTTTGGTGACGAGAGCTCGAGCGGGCCGCATCTGCCCCCCGGTGACTATGTGGCGCAAGATTCCGTAGAAACCCATCAAACGGTCCAGCTCGACTCCTATGCGCTGGAACCCGCGCTGTGGTCCGGCCATAAACGAGAGGTCGGTCTCGTCTATCCGTCCCAACTGCACGGCTCTGCGTATTGCGAATCCACCTTTGGCGTACCCAGGGAATTGGACATAACGGGCACGCCCTTAGGCGTCTCAGAGCTCAATAGCAGAATAATGCAGCGGTTGTCGGCCGAGAACGGTGAGATTCTGATTACGCCCTCTTCGGCCCAATCGTGGGCGGAGTGCCCCTTTGCTTATCTGTTTGTGTTTGGTCTTGGGCTAGCGGAAGTCGACTATGACGTCAGGTATTACGACCCTCGGGAAGTCGGCATTCTGACCCATCGCATTCTTTCTAGGATTATCGGCGACACTGCAGATGTAAATGTTTTGGAAGAGCATATCGATTTAAGCCGCATGTTGTATGAAGAGTTTTCCAAATGGGAACGGACCATGCCAGTTTTTTTACCCATCCAATGGAGTGCGGTAAAGCAGCGCGTAGAAGAGCAGATACGGACCTTTGTAAATGTTGACACCAACGAATTTGCGGATTCTTGTACCCTCGGCCTTGAAGAGAGGATAGAAATAGCGTCGTTTATATCCGGAGTTAGGTTAGCAGGCCGGGTCGATCGTATAGTGAAGTCCGGAGAAGATTTGTCGGTGATCGACTACAAGGCCAGGGTTTTAAAAAAACGATCGGGGATTGTATCCAAGGACGGCGACGTGCGGTCCTACCAGCTACCCATCTATTCGCTGCTGGTCGAACGGCATTACGATCGAGGTGCGCTGCTCTACTATGATCTCAATGAAGGTCGGTATCTAGTGGCCTATGGCCGGGGGCCCGGGAAGCCGTGGTTTGAGGAACACGAGTGGCAAAACGTGCTCTCATCAGTGGGAAAAACTATTGAGAAAATGGCCCAGTCTATACGTGGCGGATCGTACCGAGCTCCCGCCCCGCGCGGGAGTTGTAATTCTTGTGAGATGCGAAGCGTGTGCCGGGAGAAATATGTCCATGCGTAGCCTGCCGGTGAAAAGCGGCGAAATGTGAGTGCCATCGGAAGTATGGACGGTCACCAGAGAAAAGCGGTTGATTGCAACCGGAACGCCGTTGTGTCCGCCGGGGCCGGCTCGGGCAAAACTACGGTGCTGGCCGAACGCTTTGTGCGCCTCGTCCGGGAGGGCCGCGCCGGAGTAGAGAATATCCTCACCCTTACATTTACTCGAAAAGCCGCCAGAGAGATGCATTCCAGGATTTACGAGCTAATGCTCCGGGATCGGGATAATCCAAAAATCGCAGAACAACTTCCCCTCTTTCATAATGCACAAATTTCAACCCTTGACAGCTTTTGCTCTCAAATTGCCAGAAACTGGTCGCAACGGTTCGGGATTTCGTCGGACTTTAGGGTGGATGAAGAAGCTGCAACGCGAAGCGCGGAGGGAATCGCACTGCAGTTTATGCTGGAAAAAGGGGAAAGCGAAGCCCTTGGCCAGTTTGTGTATGCAAACGGTTTTGAAACCGTGCATCAGGGCTATTTTACATCCCTCGCAGTTGCGGATCTCTCGCTTGCGCGACCGCTTGACTTTAGCACTATGTGGGCCAATCAGGAGTCATTCCTCGAGGGTGAGTTGAGGCGCAAGACCGCCGTGTTGCTTCAGCATGTGGGCGTTGTGCAAAGCCTAGATGCAACGAGTGCTGCAAGCATCAGGAATGCCCAAAAGTCCGCGGTGCTTTTGGTTGATATTGAGGATTTGTCTGAGCGTAAGCATTACGACCGGATTGAATCCCTGCTGTCGGCGTGCTCTTTTCAGAAGCCTGGGAATGTTAAACAACCCGATCTTATAGTGCTCAAAGATCTTATCGATTTATTAAGGCAAATAATCAATGAGCTGATGAATATCGTCGTGACGCTGGGCTCGGGAAAGCTCCTAGACGGCATTTTTAACCTCTCCGGTGAGTTTCAGGAGCGTGTCATAGACGCAAGGAGAACCACGGGAGCTGTTTTTTATCATGACGTGGTTTCTATGGCCCTCACGTGCCTGCTCGAGAATCATGAGCTGCGGGATTACTATAAATCCAAGTTCTCATTCATCATGATCGATGAGTTCCAGGACAATAATAGGCTGCAACGGGATCTTCTCTATCTTCTGGCCGAGAAATCTCATTATTCGTCCGAGAGGGTTCCGTACGCCGGAGAGCTCGAGCCTCAAAAACTTTTTTTTGTGGGGGATGAGAAACAGTCCATCTACCAGTTCCGTGGCGCTGATGTCAGCGTATTTAAGGAATTGGCCGACGAAATTTCATCAAACGCAGGAGAATCAGTTACATTGCCGCGAAATTACAGAGCCGAGCCTGAACTAATAGAGTTTTATAATCGAGTTTTCTCGCGAGTTATGGCGGGCGCGGAGAGACCGTTTGAGGCGAGGTTTGAAGGTCTCGAAAGTCGCGACTCCCGGCTACCGGAAGAACCCACCATAGAAATCCTTTTCAAACCCGCCGCGCAAGAGACCGACTCCGATGTGGTAGAAAATGTCGACGCGGAGGCCATTGCCGTTGCCAGATATATCGAACGCTCTGTGAAAAATAACGCGCTTCAAATTGCCGGCTCTGAAGGTTTGCGACCGGCAGAGTACCACGATTTTGCCATCCTTATGAGGTCTACGAGCAATCAGAACCGGTTTGAGCGCGCGCTCCGGTTGCTTAATATACCCTACACCGTGCAGAACATACGGTCTCTTTTTATGGAGGCGCCTGCTAACGACCTGTACTGCATCCTCCAACTGGCCGTCTATCCGCGGGATAAAACGTCGTATGCGACTGTGTTGCGGTCACCTTTTGTTAACCTCTCAGATGACGCAGTTATCAGAGTGCTTTTGGAAGATCGAGGCCCGTTTGATCCCGCTCTGAGAGAGTTGCCCTTCTTACGAGAAGATAGGGCCAAAATGCAGAGGGGAGAGGAGCTTTTTGGCTACGTCCGAGATAACGCAGACGTCGTACCCCTCGCCGAATTGCTCTTTACGCTCTGGTATAGGTTCGGGTATCGATACTATCTTCTGAGAAGCCCCTCCCGCCACCCGCATCTCGAGTACTATGACTATCTCGCGGAGCTCGCCCGTCGTGCCGATCGCAATATGGTGCCGCTTGCGCAATTCCTCGACGAGATACGGCCTCATTTGGGAAGGTATGAGCGTATCCCTGATTTGGACACACTCAAAGAAGAGAGCGCAGGCGTGCAGATTATGACAATTCACCGCGCCAAAGGTCTCGAGTTTCCCGTAGTTATATTGGCAAATGCCGGCAATATGGGAAAAAACTCCCGGATCGATGTCCCGTACTTCACTACCGATCAGTTTGGAATTACGGTAAATTTAAAAAAGCAGACGGCCATCGGCAGTGGTTCCGGGCGTTACAACTATTTTTACACCATGGGCCGGGACGAACAGCGGGAGAAAGAGCGTGCCGAGCTGAAGAGATTGCTCTATGTTGCACTGACACGCGCGCAGTATCATTTGGTTATCTCAGGGTGCCATAATCGTAATAATCGGAGCAATGATGGAAATCTACTCAATATGGTGTTGGTAGCTCTGGGATGGGAGCCGGGCACCGATGTACAGGACTCACCGAGCCTTTCGAGGTACATAAAAGAGATTCCGGAGGTCCCGCAGACGACCCTATACGGTATTAAAAAAATTGAGGATGATTCTAAGGCCAAGGATCTATTGCGTCGCTACCGGTTAGCATCGGTACCGGTCTTTGCAAGAAAAGAAATTGAAACAACCGCCACAGAGATTGATACAGTACTCTCCGTTCATCAGGAAACCGGGAGAAGCCTGTCGCCAATCGACGCAGACAAGGTAATCCAGGGCGATGAGCTCGAGGCGGCCTTTGGAACTTTATGCCATCTGGTGATATCGAGGAAAATTCTAAAAACATACAGCCCTCAGACCCTACCTGTGGCGCTTCGGGAACAATTTCCGGACACTAAGTTTCCGATGATTTTACGTTCAGCCGAATTTCTTGCTGAGGGTTTTTTGGGGTTGAGTATGGTAAGTCAGGCAATCTCAACGGCCCATTCGGTAGAATCAGAGCTGCAATTTCTCCTTCGGGACGAGGCAAAGGACGATCAGTTTTATATCCGGGGCATTATCGATTTGCTCATAGAGCTGAATGATCGTACATTGATTTTTGATTTCAAGACGAATAAAGCGGTGTCGCCGGGCGCGTATCACCATCAGCTGAATATCTATCGCAGCGCAGTAAAGGAATGGACAGATAAAAAGGTAGAATGCTATCTTGTTTATCTGCGAGGCAGTGAAATCATTGAAGTACCCGAGCCGCCGTCCACGGCGTTTCGGGATATGATAGATGCGTTTTTCTGCTCGTCTGAGTAAGGAGTGCCCATATGGTGGAATGGTTTGAAGGGTTGAACCCAATCGTGCAGGCTCTGCTGGCAACTTGTTTTACCTGGTTCGTAACGGCGGCCGGCGCCGGCTTGGTGTTCTTTTTTAAGACAATCAACAAGAACGTGCTCGATTCCATGCTTGGGTTTGCCGCGGGCGTCATGATAGCGGCGAGCTTTTGGTCACTGCTCGCCCCGGCAATCGATTTAGCCGAAAGTATGGACGTAGCTTCTTGGGTACCCGCCGTGGTGGGATTTCTCGCCGGAGGTGCTTTTCTCTGGCTGGCCGATAAACTGTTGCCCCACCTGCACCCGGGAATGAGGGTGGAAGATGCAGAAGGTATTGACTCAGGCTGGCGCCGTAGCGTCCTGTTAGTTCTCGCTATCACCCTTCATAATATTCCCGAGGGACTTGCGGTGGGCGTGGCATTTGGCGCACTGGCCGCAGGTATACCCTCTGCCACCCTCGCCGGCGCGGTGGCGTTGGCCGTGGGAATCGGCTTACAGAACTTTCCGGAGGGAACTTCAGTTTCAGTTCCACTCCGTCGGGAGGGGATGTCTCGCCCAAAGGCATTCTGGTACGGTCAATTGTCCGGCGTTGTTGAGCCTGTTGCCGGCGTTTTGGGTGCCGTTGCCGTTATTCTGATTAGGCCCATTCTGCCATACGCCTTAGCGTTTGCCGCGGGGGCGATGATCTATGTGGTGGTTGAGGAGCTCATCCCCGAGTCTCAGGGGCGGCGCACGGACGTAGCCACGGTAGGTGCCATGGTTGGATTTGCCGTTATGATGAGCCTTGATGTAGCGCTGGGATAATTCAGCCCTGGCAGATATTTCTTGCCAGCACCGCTGCACCGATTAAATTTGCGTTGCTCCCGCGCTCATCTATGACCGACGGGCGCATGTAGTTGAGAATTCCCAATCTCGCAAGGGCCCGTTGGGCCGACGGACCAAAGTACGGAAGCGCGTAGCTCGGCTTGCCGCCAAGACATATGGGCAGCGACTGCGGCATGCCGTTATCGTAGGCGGTTTTTAACAAAGTTCGGGTTCCCCTGGCGAGTATTTTGCCGTAGAGACGGTCGGTATTGACAGCGGCCTCTACACGCATGCTCGAGAGCTTGTCGATGTATTTTCCCGCGACCGACGGGTCAGACATAAGATGATTCTCTCCTGAATCCAAAAAACGCTCATAAAAATCATCGTCACCCACCAACGTCCTAAAGAGGCGTAACCTTCCAGGGCCTGAGAGTATCGTTTCCGCCCTTATTGTGTCCGGATTCCCTCCGGGGCCGGTTATTACCCCGCCCGTGGGTTTAAGCTCCTCCTTGATTATCTGTGAAAATAGCTCGTAGGAAGCATTAACCTCGGCAAAGAGGGTTTTGAGAATCATTTTTTCAAGCGGTATTGCGTATCCGGGCTCATTGGTAAAATGAAGGCTATCATCTTCACCGTCCCAATCGACCGACGGAAACATGATCTTACCTTCTCCGTTTACCCATGCGCCTCCCCAACCGCCGCCAAACACCCAATAGATCAACTCGAGCTTGAGAACGCTCCATTCAGCGAGGGCCCCGGCGTTTGCGTCGTTTTCTATGCCAACGGGAATGTGATAGGCATCTTCCAGCCGTTTTTTTAGATTGTGACCATTAAAATGACGAAAATTTTGCACCAGATGGAAGGATCCATCCGACCGCAATATTCCGGCACATGCTACACCGATGGATTTTATATATTCCATTTTTAAATTGCGGGAATCGAGAAACTGATCGATACGGGTCTCCAAAGCGTCGGCAAAGCTGTCAAAACCGTCACCGTACTCCTCGGTGGGGAGCAAGTCCTCCGCCTCCACGGTATGGACATCCGGGAAAACTGCGATTTTAGCACCTTGGCCGATACCGATATCGATACCAAGAAAATGAGTGGCTTTCACAAAGGCCTTCCTCTTTGGGTCGGTCGGGGGCGCCCGGCTAGGGGCGCCCAGCCCGGGGCGCGTAGCCGGGGGCGCCCCTAGCCGGGCGCCCCGATAATTATATCATCTCGCAGATGCGTTCTTCCAGTTCACGTACAATCCGCTGCTTTTCCTCGTGGAAATTTTTTTTTGGATCGAATCCAATTGAATCGCCCAATCTAATCATTCTACGGTCTCTATTAACGGCAATAGGATAAAAACGCACTTGAGTTTTATGCTCGCTGAACATCTCTTTAGCAATGTTGACAAAACCGGTGTCAAACTTTCCGATAAGGTCATTCAGTTCTCGATCGGCTATCTCAGGGAAAATCAAGAGGTTCCGGCCGTTGAGACAGGGCTGCGTCAAAGTCACCTAAAAGCCCTATCTTGAAAAGAATTGCCGGCCGCTAGGGACGCTCTCTCGATTACATGCTATACAAAGAATACGG
>NZCE01000036.1 GCA_002688185.1 Spirochaetales bacterium | reverse complement strand
AGATCCGGCACCGCTCAAGTCAATGATCAAGCATGCGCGTGGACCAGCCCCAAGACACCAGATGTAGCGTGTACCGGAGTCAAGTGCATACCCCCAATCCACAAAATCAAGACCCAGTCGAACGAGGCTTTTCTCAACAGCCTCCCCAACTTCCCGGGGCGTCATGACGTCTACATCGTCGGTGTGGCCGCCTGCAAGCGGGATTTTTGTCGAAACCACGTAATCATCCCGCGGGAGCTCCCTCAGCACGGCTCCAAGGATAGTCTCACTGTCGGCGTACCCCGGTGATGTATCGAAATAGTTGATACCCAGATCGTGCGCGCGTCTGAGCAGTTGCTTCATCTCGGAAACGGGACGTCCGCTTTTCTGTCCCAGCGGGTCGTGGCCGCCGGTGCCCATCCCCATGGCCGATATTTTCAAATTGGTTCGACCGAGGGTCCGATAGATCACGCCGGTAACAAACCTGCACCCTCGGCAAAGGCGAGGAGATTGGCTTTATCCTTCTCGTCGCAGTCCAATAGGGGTGGTCGCATAGGACCTCCGGGCAGGCCAAGCTCATCGAGAAAGAACTTCAGACAGGACCAATATCTACCGGTTGCCTTTGTAACGTTAAGGTAATCTAGCTCGTAGGTATTGACGATTTCCAATGCGCTATTGGTATCTCCCGTACCGAGTCTGTCAAAAAACTCTACCTCAATCTTGGGCCACACGTTGCCGAGACCGGTGAGATAGCAGCGGGAACCGTACTGATGACCCCACAGGTGGTACCCCATGCCGTCGCTCCCCATTACCGCAGCCTCTCCATCCGGTCCGTCCAACGCCCGAACAATATCTCGGTGCCACCCGTAGTTGCCAGAGGCGTCTTTGAAAGCTCCTACATTTGGGATTGCCGCTATGTCGAGCATTGCCTGCGGGCAGTGCCACTCCTCGCTGACCATGCCTCCTATCACGGGGAACCTGAGCACGGAGCCTGAGAAGTATCCGACAATTCCCAAGTCAACCGCATCGGATATCATCCTGAAGTGATTGAGCATGCCTTCCACGCCTGAAAAGGAGTAATATGGCGGGGTCACCATAATCCCGTCGCATCCGACATCTTTGCACTGTTTGGCCAGGTTGATCGCTATCTGTGTACCGGAATGGGCCGCACATCCCACAACCGTCATTCTCCCGCCGGAACGTTCAACCACTGCTTTGATGGCAAGCATACGTTCGGCATCGGTCATGCTGAAGAACTCACCGGTGCTGCCGGCAACAATCACGTTTTTAATACCACCATCAATATAGAGATCGGTGAGAGCCTTCATTCCTCCCAAATCAAGTGAATAGTCTCTGTTAAAAGTTGTCGTCATGGCAACAACAGGACCCACGAGGGCGTCCTTTATCTTTTTTGCAGCTACAGTGTTTCCCATGGTATCTTCCTTCCGAGGAATATATTTTATGGACATGTTGTCCGAGTTACAACTGTCATGTCAGCCATAAGCAGAAAGATCCGCATCTTTTTTTTCGTTTGACGTTCTCCGCCTGCCGCCTTAGACTTTACTGTATGGAGTTCTGTGTTTTTTTTACCGCTCTGCTCACCGTAAGATTGATATTTTATTCATCTCCGTATAGGAAACATATAGCATTCTATGGCCTGAAAGCCGCAGCTGAATCCGGCATATTCGTGGCGCTTTTTATTAGCTCATTTGAAATTGAGTTGGCCTGCGTGGGCCTGTTCATTGCACTGAACCTTTTGACGTTTATCATAGAAACAAGACTTCCGCATACGCATGCTGCAACGGATCGCCGTCGCGCGGACCGCCGTTGCGCGGATCGCCGTTGCGCGGACCGCCCCCTTTCGCTGCATTATTTCCCGGGACTAGTCCTATATATCGCATGTTTTGGTCTCGTGGTTTTATCAGGCAAGATCTCATCATTTGAGGCACATGTAATTGAGCTGGCCGAGAATGCGCCCATTCTGCAACGGATTGAGCTCTACATAATCATTATTGGTAGTTTGTTAATTCTGTCGGAAGAAGAACACATTATTCAGTTTTTTCGTCGATTTGCAATGAGTGAAGAGGATAGAGATCAACAGCGCAACAGGATAGCCCAGCAACGAATAATTGGATTTGCAGAAAGGCTGCTTATTTATATTCTCATTATGTTTTCACAATATATAGCCGCCGGCATCATTGCCGGATCAAAACTCATAGTTAGCGCAGGGGCGTCAAAGCAGCAGCGGATCGGCATGCTTACGGCATCAATTGCATCGGTCTGCCTAGCAGTGGCAACGGCCATGGTGATAAACCTACTCCGGAGCAGGATATAAGACATTATTGAGGCCGTCTCACAACTCGCCGCCTTCATCACTGACCTGATCAGGCAGAAACTGAATAACCTCTTTGGGGGACTGTACGCTTGCATAATCGGCATACTCGGGAGTTAGCTGCCGCTTGTAGCTACGCGACTCATATCGCCTGCCGATAAACAATACCATTCCCGTGTCATTCTCATCACGTATGACTCTCCCGGCGGCTTGGAGCACTTTATTCATCCCCGGATATTGGTAGGCATACGAAAAACCATGATTGAAACGCCGCTCATAAAACTGCTTAATTAAATTGCGCTCGTTTGATACCGGCGGCAATCCAACACCCACTATGACAACTCCGATAAGTCGACTGCCCACAAGATCGATTCCCTCACCAAAGACGCCTCCGAGCACTGCAAAGGCGATATTGCCTTCCGACGGATCCTTCTCAAATTTTTCCAAAAAGCCTTGGCGCTCCGAGTCCTCCATGCCGGGTTTCTGCACGAGCACTTTGATAGCAGGGTTTCGTCTCCCAAGTGTTTGGTACACCATCTCCAGATAAACATACGACGGGAAATAAAACAGATAATTCCCGCGCCCATACAATAATTCCGCGTATTCGGCGATTCGTCCCACCGATGATTCCCGATCTCGGTATTTCGTTGAGACCGACGCATCAATATAAACATTCAGATTCTCCGGCGGGAACGGCGAGAGCAATGACAACTGCTGCACATCTTCTCCCCGGTCCAGCAGGGGCACAAAATACTCAAACGGAGTAAGTGTGGCCGAAAAAAAGACCGTCGAACGGCACCTGTCAGAGATATTGCTCAGGTGGAGCGACGGATCTATACAGAGTAGCTTCACGATAACATCACTCGCCGCTAGCTCTACGGTTACCGCGTGACCCTCGTCCTTCAAGTCAGAGATAACGGAAAACTGAAGCAGCGACCGGTACAGATCGAGTATTTTATCTTCAACCTCAATAGCTTCGCTTTCGCCACCAAAGTAATCCTGCAGCGCTACCATCAGATCTTGGACCAAATCCGCAAAAGCGCCATCAATCTCTTCAGCGGCCGTGTATCGTAGACCATCGACTTTCATTTCCTTCCTGAGGGCTCCGCAGTAGTCGTTTAGCCCTTTGAGCTTGTCACGAAGCTGAGGGTAGCGCTTGCCATCAATCAGCCGCATGACCGCGAGAACCTGCCTTTTCTGTATTACGCCCGTGTACATATCTCTGCCACGGTCCACTAGGTTATGTCCCTCATCCACCAGCAACATGTACCCAGATGCATCCCCGTCTAGAAAGAATCTTCTAAGATACACCATGGGATCAAACACATAATTATAATCGCATATAACAATGTCCGACTCAGCTGAAATATCGAGGGATAGCTCGTGCGGGCATAAGGTGTTTTCCCTGGCAAGCCTGCTAATCGTCTCCCTTGTGCAGTTCATCGTCGACTCACTATCGAGTTTCTGAAGCACGGCCGGAAGCCGCTCATAGTACCCCTTTGCAAACGGGCAAATCTCTGGTTTGCACATTGCAAGACCGAGAAAGCAGACCTTACTGCGTGCGGAAATGGTAGTTGCCCGTACCGCCGCGCCTCTGTCCCTCAATGTTTCTACAAAGTACTCAGCGTTTTGCTGCGTAGACGTGCGCGCGGAGAGATAAAAAATCACGTCACATTGGCCCAGAGCCATGCCCTTCAAGGCGGGAAAGAGAGTCGCTGCTGTCTTGCCTATTCCGGTGGGTGCCCTCACAAACAACTTATGCCCGTTTTCAACCGCTTGTGCTGCCGATTCCATGAGCTTCTCCTGGCCCTCTCTCACCTTTGGAAAAGGAAAGGATGCCGCAGTGAGAGTTCCATTGCGGTTTTTCAAGCGCAAAAGGGTTTGTCGCAGACGCCGGAGATATTCATCAACTAGGGTTGAGAAAAATGCATTAAGATCGTCGGCGGTGAAGGAGTAATCAAAAATTCTCACCTCGCGGGACTGCAAATGCACATAGGTGAGATGGACGAGGATAACGTCACAATGCATTTGCATGACATATATAGCCGCGTATATTTTTGCCTGTGCCAGATGCTGACTATGTGGTGTTATTTCAGCAAGACTAATTCCGGTGGATTTTATCTCCTCAATTACCGTCGTGTCGCCGGTTTCCAGCAGACCATCCATTCTCCCCCTGATAAGTAGTTGAATATCATCGGTAGTATGGATGTGGTTTATTGTATACTCAGAACGGTAATCAGCCGGCCGGGAGGCTTGGATATGCTGGTGTGCCAGCATGCCCTCGCGTTCAAGCCTTCTTGCCCGTCCGGCCGTAGAAATGTCACCCCCCGGGCTCGAGAACGCCGCGAGACCTCGGACTGAAACTTCAGCATTGTAGCGCTCGCGTAATGCTTTCGTCATTATGTTTGCAGGTGGCTATAAAGTTCTAACCATGGCGCCGTCCGGCTAGGCTTGAGATGGGCACGGGTTTTAGTTGTGTTTCACCGGAGTATCTGTATGTGAGGAAACCGTAGCGACCCACTCTTCTGCTATCTCTTCATCAACGAATCCTGCATCCTCCATGGGGTACATCTTGCCTATTTTTGCGGATTTACTCTTGCCCAGCGGATGGTATGGCAGGAGATCAACCTGCTCAATGTGGCTGAATCGATTGGCAATGTCAGCAATGCCGAGCAGATGTTCCTCTCGAGCATTCTTGCCCGGAATGAGCGGACATCTGAGCACTATGTGAACACCTTCCTCATCAAGAAGCTCGAGATTTTTGAGAATCGTTGGATTTGGAAATCCAGTGAAATCTGCGTGGAGACCGGAATCGGTCTCCTTGTAGTCATACAAAAATATGTCTATAAGCGGTATTAGCTCCAGGAATCGTTCAGAAGGGCCCTGCCCGCTTGTTTCGATACAGGTGTGGAGCTCATGCTGTTTTGCGCCTCTAAGAAGGGCAGTCGTGAATGCAAATTGCGACAGAGGCTCCCCACCCGACACAGTCATGCCTCCGCCCGAGGTCTTATAAAACGGCAGATCTTTCATCACCTCGGCAACCACCTCATCCACGGTCATTTTTTTGCCGATGAGCTCAAGGGCCTGGGCGTAGCATTCCTCTGTGCAAAGCCCGCAGCGGTCGCATTCTGCGCGATTGAAGACATGAATATCATTCTCCATGACGTGACACCCGTAGGGGCAAGTTTTGAAACAGAAGCCGCAGCCAATGCATTTCTCCGGCAGAAATGAGATTTCAGACCGCAATTCCTGACTTTCCGGATTATGACACCACGCGCATTTTAGCGGGCAGCCTTTGAGGAATACTGTAGTACGAATTCCGGGGCCGTCATGTATTGAGAACTTCTGTATATCAAATACCAACCCGGTGACATCGTTGTCGCTCATAGGAGCACTATCTTACTGACGAAACCTCTCCAATGCAATCACTGGGCCGGTGCTAAATGATTGACGAAAGCCTCGGACTTAAAGATATTAGGAGGGAGAAAATGTGTTTCTAACAAAGGTGGAGCAAGATGCCGGAATATGCACTTGGCTTGGATATAGGCTCAATATCGGTAAATACGGTACTAATCGATTCTGAGGGAAATGTGGCGGAGGATCACTATACTCAGTGCCACGGACGCCCTTTTCATGCACTTTATGATGTTCTCAGCAATATACTGGACCGCCACACGCGCAAAGCTATCAATTCCGTAGCAATTACCGGGACGGGGGGAAAGCTAGCCTCACAGCTTATAGGCGGGAACTTTGTCAATGAGATCGTAGCGCAATCGGCCGCAGTTGCGGCCTTTCATCCAGAGGCAAAGACTGTCATTGAGATGGGCGGAGAGGACTCAAAGCTCATTATCATGGATTCGGAGCAAGGTACGTTAGCCGCCAAGCTCTCTGATTTTGCGATGAATACCGTCTGTGCCGCGGGCACCGGCTCTTTTCTCGATCAGCAGGCCAAACGGATTGGAATTTCAATTGAAGAGGAGTTTGGGTACTTGGCTCTCCAGTCTGAGAATCCCCCGCACATCGCCGGACGTTGCAGCGTCTTTGCCAAGAGCGACATGATCCACCTCCAGCAAATCGCCACCCCGGTTCAAGACATCGTCGCCGGCCTCTGCTTCGCTGTAGCTCGAAATGTGAGGAGCAATCTCGCCCGGGGACGGGACCTGGAAAGACCCGTGATTTTTCAAGGTGGCGTAGCTGCAAACGTGGGCGTGGCACGGGCTTTTCGAGAGGTGCTAAATCTCATTGACGGAGATCTCATCATCCCGGCTTATCACGCTTCTATGGGCGCCATCGGGGCATCCATACACACCCGGAAGAATCCCCCGGAAACCGATCAGCCTTTTAAAGGTCTCTCTGAGCTCCGAGAGCACCTCAAAGGTACCAACGCCGACCTACCCCACTGGGGCCAGTTGGAGCCATCCCAGGCTTCCGGGCACAAAGATATCAAGATCATTGATGATTCAACGGATCAGGTGGAGGTTTTTCTGGGATTGGATGTCGGCTCTTTGAGCACGAATGTCGTTCTCATTGATGACGACACGAACGTTGTGGCCAGACGATACCTTCCCACGGCCAGCAAGCCCCTTGAGGCAATCCGCCGTGGCCTTTCGGAAATATTCGATGATGTCGGAGAAAAAGTTGTGGTGAAAGGCGCCGGGACGACCGGCTCCGGCCGCTACCTGACGGGGCATTTCGTCGGTGCTGATACCATCAAGAATGAAATTACGGCGCAGGCCACCGCATCGGTTTTCTATGATCCGGAGGTTGATACGGTATTCGAGATTGGGGGCCAGGACTCTAAGTTTATCAGCATCGATAACGGCGTAGTTGTTGACTTTGAGATGAATAAAGTCTGCGCCGCGGGGACCGGTTCATTTCTTGAAGAGCAGGCCGAAAAACTTGGAATAAGTATTGTTGAAGAGTTCGGGAGTATGGCATTGGGGGCAAAGCAGCCATCCCTCCTAGGAAATCGTTGTACGGTATTTATGGAAAGCGACCTCAATTCCCAACAGCAGAAGGGCGCAAACAAAGAAGATCTCATCGGGGGGCTCGCATACTCGATCGTTCAAAACTACATACAAAAAGTGGTCGGAACCAAGAGAATCGGTGACCACATTCTATTCCAAGGCGGGGTAACCAACAATCCGGCGGTGGTTGCAGCTTTTGAAAAAGTAACCGGCAAGAAGATAAACGTTCCGCCTCACTTCGATGTAACCGGAGCTATCGGTGCGGCGATGCTCGCCCGGGAACATGTTCATGGCAACGGGAATCAGACAAATTTCAAAGGCTTCAAGGTCAGCAAGGTCCCATATGCCGTGAGCCGGTTTACCTGTGGTGGATGCGAAAATCACTGCGATGTTCACAAAGTGGTAATTGAAGGCGAGAAAAGGGCGTTATTTTATGGCGATCGCTGCGATAAATATCAACCCAATTCCGTAAAAGAGGTAAAGGAGACGAGAAGGAGGGAGATTCCCGACCTCTTTGAGGAACGCGAGCGGTTGCTCCTTGGAGATTTTCAAGAAGAGCCACCGAGTGAGGATCGGGCTGCAAAGGCGACCATCGGCATTCCACGGGGTTTGATGCTCTACTATCAGCGATTTCCCTACTGGCGGACGTTCTTTGAAAAACTGGGGTTTCGCGTTGTTCTTTCACGTGCGTCGGACACGGACTTAGTGACTCAGTCCCTCAGCATGCTGGTTGCCGAAACGTGCTTTCCCGTAGAAGTGGTGCACGGACACATACAGGATCTTATCGACAAAGACACGGATTATATTTTTATGCCTTTTGTGGTGGATAATTCCGCCGATGACGAAAATCCCACCGTCAATTACAACTGTCCGTGGATACAGGCATATCCATATATGATTCGTGGCACCATGAAAGACGATGATGTTGCCCGGAAGTTTCTTATTCCTACACTGCATTTCCGGTACTCGAAAAAAAAGTTGGTTAACGATCTCACTGATTTTATGCGGGATACCTTTGGCTCAACAAAGACGGAGGTGGCCGCGGCGGTCAAAGCTGCAGAAATTGCTCAAATCGGATTTGAAAATGAATTGATGGAAAGAGGACGGAAAATTCTATCCAATCTGCCGCCGGACAGGGTTGCCGTCGTTCTGCTCGGCCGCCCATACAACACCGGAGACCCTGAGCTGAATCTTAGTGTGGTGACAAAGCTCATCGATTTGGGCGTGCTACCGATTCCGTTGGATTTCCTGCCACTGGATGAGACGATGGGGGAAATTTACTCGGAATATAACATGATGTATTGGACAAACGGGAGAAAAATTCTTGCCGGAGCTACTATGGTAGCCAAAGATCCCCGTCTCAACGCCGTCTATATCACCAACTTCCGTTGTGGGCCAGACTCATTTATTTCCCATTTTGTTCGCAAGGTGATGAAAGACAAACCGTATCTCCAGTTGGAGGTGGATGAGCACCGCGCAGACGCAGGTATGATGACCCGCTGCGAGGCATTTCTGGACAGTCTGACGCCTTATGCGGCAACCGAGCAGGTTGATAAAAAGACGCCGCCGGTGGCGATATTCAGGGCGTCTCCTTCACCGGATCGCACACTATACATTCCGTACCAAAGCGATGCGGTATACATGATCGCTGCGGCCTCCAGAGCCTGCGGCATCGACGCACATGTTACCCCCATGCAGGATAAAGAGGACTTGGAATGGGGCAGGAAATACACCTCGTCAAGAGAGTGTTTTCCGTTTATCTGCGCGTTGGGTAGTGTTCTCAAAAAGCTTCATGAACCTGGAATTGACCCGAGCAAAGTCGGTTTCTTTATACCGTCTCATAACGGCCCGTGCCGTTTTGGGCTGTATCATAAGCTCATGCGTCAAATATTAGAAGACATGGGGTTGGGAGACGCGGAGATTGTTTCCCCGAGCAACAAGACCTCTTATGCCGATTATTCCCAAGGCCAGGGAGTGAAGTTTCGGCTATATGCTTGGAAGGGACTGGTGGCCGCGGATATTCTCGGCAAAATGCGGCAAGAACGGAAACCATATGAGGCGATCCCCGGTCAGACCGAGAAAACGTATCAGGAGCAATTGTCAAAGCTCATTCAATCGGTAGAAACCGGTGCCAAAAACGTCATTGGAGTACTCAAGGCCGCCGGGGTCGCGTTTCAGAATCTAGAAATGATCAATATGCCACGCAAGCCAATTGTCGCCCTCGTTGGTGAGATATTTATGCGGGATAACGCGTATTGCAGCGGGTACTTGAAGGAGCGTCTGGAGAATTTGGGAGCTGAAACCAGCCTCGCCGCACCGCGCGAATGGATCGAGCTTGCCTCAGTACGCTACCGACAGGAGAGCGGCTGGAGGGGTGAGACTCTAAAGACGGCTAAAGCAATGCTGCAGGGATTTTTCCAGCGGCAGATTGGGCTAAAATACAAACATGCCGTTGCAGACGTAATTGAGGTTGAACGCATGCCGGAAGTAGAGGAAATACTTGATCACGCCGCCGCGTATATCCATAGAGATTATGTGGGTGATCCTCCCATGGCTCTGGGCATCGCTTCAGCCTTTGCTGAGACGGGAATCTCAGGCGTCGCGGCGACACTTCCTTTTACCTGTCTTCCCGGCACCATCGTATCCTCCCTATCCACGGCGTTCAGAAAGGATCATGATGATATGCCTTGGGTCAATATCGCTTATGACGGCCAAGAAGACACAGGAATTGAAACACGGCTTCAGGCTTTTGTTCATCAAGCGCGGGAGTACTCCAGACGAAAAGGCTACGACAAACCCAGGGTGTGGTAACCGCAGAACTCCGGGGAGATACGAGTTTTTGAGATACGAGGTCTCAGGAGAGCCGGTAGAGAAGTAGCAGATCCCCCAGGTTCTCATACAACTCGGCTGCGGCGGTAAACAACTGGATCTGACTGGTAAAAAGCGCGAGCTCTGATTCCCTTAGCTCAACGGTGGTTCTCTGACCCTGATCGAGGAGCACCTGAGTTTCCTCTACCAGCGACTGGGCGTTGGCATAATCGTTCAGGCTGACTTGGAGTGCCTCTCGAGCCACTGAGATATTTTGCCCAAGCATCCGGAGCTCGAGATCGAGATTAGCCTGCTCGAGCCTGAGATCCGACTCTTTGTCCGCGATGTCAGCCAAAATATCGGCCCGCTCCTCAGTCTGAAACTGATTTGGCGATAAAGAAAATGACAACGAACCTCCCGCTTTCACGGTTGTATACGTAATACTCGCAGATATGGAAATGTCGGGCTTATAAACGGGGGTCTTTTTTAGCTGCCGGTTCAGCGACTCGAGCTCAACAGCGCGGTTGAGCAGCGTCCCCGTAGTGGCCGCACCGTCCTGGGCGAGCTTGAGCTCCCGGTCCCTGGTTTCAATCATAGCCACAAGCTCCTCCGCTGTGACCTCGTGTACTGTGATATCCCCAAGGTCCGGGCCAATAATCTGGTATATCGCCTTTTTTAATGATAGCAACGATTTTTGTGCGTCGTAGTAACTTTGCCTTGCAGTGCTCAAGTCCGACCCTGCATCCTGGAGCTCGGTGTAGGTCATGTCAGCCAGCTCGTATCGTTTTCCCGCAATATCATATTTCTGTTCCTCGAGCTCCAGAGATTCTAAAGCGTAAGACAGGCCCATCTGACCCCGGATAACATCAAGCGCGGCAACTTCGGCACCGAGTGGCACGCCGATCTGGGTCTGCGTCAGGTGTATTTCCGCCTTGCGGTAGGTCTCCCAATCTTTCCACTCGGTGGTTTTGCCTGCAAAAGGCGAAAACGTGATTTGTGCGGTTCCACTGGCGCTTGTGTCGCTCAATAGATCCTTTGAAATGCCGGCGGACAGGCTGAGTTGCGGAACTATTGGAACCGAGAGGCTGCTGACCAACGTAAATCCGTGAGAGGCGTCGGTGGTTGAGGTCGCCGCGGTGTAAGTATATCCGCTGTCAAGGGATATGCTTGAGTCATCAAGGGTAAATACCTCTTTCAAACTCTCCAGGGAATCTTCGACCGACCGGATTGCCGCTTTAATATCCCGGTTATACTCCGCTGCGTATGCGATCACGTCATCGATTGTCATCACAGTCTCCGCATACATGCTCAAAGGAGCAGAGACAGAGGAAGCGCATAACAACACCATCATCCATGCCGATGCCTTTTTCACAATCATCCCTCCCGGATTGCGTCTGAAATTCCTACTTGAAGTACGGAAAATACCGGAAAAACGCCAAAAACACCACCGATTACCACGGCCGATAAGGTTCCAATAAGAACCGACCTCAAGTTTACCACCCCCGCAACTTCATCTGCGCTTATTCCGGAAAAAATCGGCAGTATGAGATCGGTCAGAGGCTCTGATAATACGAAGCTCAATCCTATGCCGATTACCACACTCATGAGACTTACGATTGTCGATCGTGTTAAAAACTCGCGGATAATCGCCCCCTTTGATGCACCCAGAGCCCGTTCAAGGGCAATTTCACGGCTCCTACCCAGGGCCTCCACCAACATGATGCTCAAAATCCCGATGGATGCGGCGGCGAGGAGGATAAATCCCAAAAGATTTACTACCAGAGAAAATGTGCTGATTGTCTGCCGCATTTCAACCAGATAATCGCTCGAGCCGCTCGGCGATCCCTCCCAAATCTCAAGCTCAAAATCATCACCATAATTGCGGGTCAACACCTCCCTGAGCTGAGCTTCCACCGTGCTGTAGTTGAGGCCTTTTACCAGGACCGCGCCTCGACCGAGGAAAAAAGGAACAGCCTGTGTGGCGTTGAATTGGGCAGGAAATATCGAGGTATACGGCACAATCATGTCGGCAACGCCGTAGGACTTTCGCTTTAGCTCGCTTGGATCCTCGACTACCCCGCTCACCACGAATGTAGGGGGGCTAAAAGCTCGCATCCTCCGCGCCATATTGCTGTCATCGCCCTCAGGGATTTCGATTGCCGGGGGCTGAAGAAGTTGGCCGAGGGCCGATCCGGCCGAGCCAAAAAGTATCTCGGCCAGGCTATCAGTGATAATTGTCTTTTTTTCGCCGGATGCCACGTCAGCGGCGGTGAAGTACTCACCGGCCAACAGCTCCATGCTCATCACCTCAGCGTACTGCTCGTTTACACCCAATACCGACCGCACCCGGTAGGTCGTGCCATCCACGATAAACTCATTCCAGGTGACACCGGATATGGGACTTACCGCTATAATTCCGGCGATCTCTGAACCGAGTATATCGAGGATATTCGCATCAACCTGTGGCGGTCTGAGTATTTCAAGCTCACCGTCACTGTTGAGCTCCGCATTTGCGTAGGAAACCACTACCCCGTCCTGTTCCAGCTGGCTTTTTATCAAATCGTTAAACGTTCCACTCATGCCGAGGGCAAAGATCAGCACTCCTACACCGAGACCTACGGTGATTAGGGTCAAGATCGACTTCAGGGGCGATCTTCCCATGCTCCTAAAAACCGATTGCAATGTTCTCATGTATCTTTCCTACTCATATCGCAGCGCATCGGCGGCGGGAATACGCGATGCCTGCATCGCGGGAATAATGGTAAGAGACGTTGTGATCGCCCAAGAAGTCAAAATGCCAAGAAACAGCATAATTGAAATGACGGTTCCGCCGGCCAAAGTGGCAATCATCAATTGAGAGATTAGAATCGATATGCCGATTCCTCCAACCGCCCCGGTTACGCCGATGAGAAACGCTTCGATAAAAAACAGACCAAATACGTCGCGAACTGTAGCTCCCAAAGCTTTGAGTATTCCGATGTTTTTCCTCTTACGCATGGCCCGGCCAAGGAGAATATTGGACACATTTACAGAAGCTATGAGCAATCCGGCGATTGCGAGAAATAGAATCACCGACACGAGGCGGGTGGACCGGTCCTGTGCAGCCTCCACCTCCTCGCGGGGGATACTGATGACAACGCCGCCATCGCCATAAACTTGAGAAAACCAGGCTGCAAGTTGAGCCTTTGCCTGCTCCAACCGCTCGGAGTCATAAACGGTGTAGTGAAGCGTAGTATTCAGACCGACAAACTGCCTTGCAAACGAGGGTATCTGATCGATGTCCGGCATAATCGCCGGCAGATACGCCAATTCATCCAGTTTTGTTCCCGTGGGTTCGAGCACTCCAATAACCTCATAGAGATTACGAAACACCAGTATCTCCCTGCCCATGGGCTGGCCGTCCTCATAGAGGGTGGCGCCAAGACCTGAGCCGAGAATGATGTACGGGGCCTGGGATTCCATTTCCTGCTGCGTAAAGAGGCTCCCCTGCGCGGCAAAGAGATCCCACGCCTGAAAATATTCTGGACTCACCCGCTTCCCGCGGATTTCATCGACGGTCGGCGCCGGTCCATCTGGGGTAGGCAAATCTTGAAAAAAACCGTCGGCGCCACCACCGTCACTATTCCGACCTGCCGTGGATGCCTCTGTACCATCCGTTGCGGGTCCGCGAGCCGATCCGGATGTCGAACGTGCTTGTCCAGACTGTGAAACCCCGCCATTGCGGGTGCCGGTGCGATTTAAAATCGCACCGAAATTCGCGATACGAATAATAAAATCATTGGCTAAATACGCGTATTGGATATCCGGCACGTCCGTCTTTGCCGAAAGATCCTCCCACGTGAGGATCACACTCTGTTCATTGATCTTGGGCACCGCCGGCAAATCCATATCCGCGGCACTCTCCCGGACCCTTACCACGATCTCTTTATACTGAGTAGAGGAAAGCAGCTCACGTTTGGCTGTCAAGGAATGGGAAATCATGGAGATCCCTGACGCCGTCGCTCCGATACCCAACGCAATTCCGAGCACGAGAAGAAGTGATTCCACCGGTCTTTTCTGAATCGAACGTAGACTCATGCGGACATCTTCTCCGATCTTCATGCCGCTGCTCCCTGTATTTTACCGTCCTGAATACGGATAATACGGTTTGCCCTTTGGCCTTGCATCTCGTTGTGGGTAACCATCACCACGGTCACGCCTTGTTTATTGAGATCTTCCAGGGTTTGCAAAATTTCCTCTCCCCGATCGCTCGGGAGATTTCCCGTGGGTTCATCCGCAAGTATCAGATCCGGTTCATTGGCCAATGCACGGGCAATGGCCACTCGCTGTTGCTCGCCGCCGCTCATCATTGTGGGAAGGTGATGCATGCGGTCTCCAAGACCTATCCATTCAAGCAACTCCGACGCCCGTTGCTTCCGCTGGGAAAACGATATCCCAGCGTAGCTCATAGGTAGCATTACATTTTCTACGGCGCTCAATTCAGGAAATAAATTAAAGCTCTGAAAAACAAATCCAAAGTGCTTATTACGAATACGGGCTCGTTCCTTGTCGGGAAGATCGGTGATCTCGTGCCCCTCCAGCAGGTATCTCCCCCCGGACGGGTTGTCAAGTATCCCGAGTATATTCAGCAGGGTAGATTTTCCGGAACCCGAAGGACCCATTACCGCGACGTACTCGCCCTGATCTATTTTTAAGGTTACGTCATCAAGAGCGGCAACTTTCACCTGCCCCAAATCGTATTTCTTTTCAATATGTTCCAACGTAATCATAAAATCCCCTTACCTGAGCCGCACGGAATTGTACTGAATAAAGTTCTGGTATCCGCTGGTAACAACTTCATCACCGGCGCTTACACCCTTCAAAATCTCGATATTGCTGCCCTTCACCTCACCAAACGTCACGTCAGCTCGCCTGGCGGTGTTGCCGTCAACCACGTATAGGTAGCGCTGACTCCCGGTTGTTAAATATGGACCTCGCGGCAAAAGCAAAGTGCCCTCTTTTATGCCCAGTTCAAAAACCCCAACCGCCGTAGATCCTTGGAGAAGCCGCCCTGAGTCGGGACCCGGTTTTGCCTTGACGGTTATTGTGGCTCCCAATCCGTCGCTGCTAATCTGGGCGACTTTGCCGACATTGGTAACCGTACCGATACTTTTGATATTGTTGACCGTGAGCTCCACCGGCTGTCCGGGCGCGAGGGTAGCGGCGTACTGCTCTGCAACGTCAAGCTCGACAATTGCCGAGCTTGGATCGACAATAGTAATGATCTGTTGGTTTTTATTTATCGTGCTGCCGGCTACCGCGAGAGTCTCATCAATGGTGAGAATCTCTCCGTCCATGGTGCTTCTGATGGTCGCGGCGTCGATTCGTTCATTGATCCTTTGGACTTGGGTTTCCGTCCTCGTGATTGCCGCGCGCTGGATTTCTACGTCAAGGGCCTGCAAATCGGTATCTTCCTGAAGTTGAAGCTCTTGTTCCGTTTTGCCGTCTCTGGCCGCCTCTAGGGCCTTCTCCGCCTGATCAAGGTCGCTGCGCCGTGTGGCGTTGATCTTTACCAACTCGCGCAGCCGGTCGCGTTCTTCTTCGGCCTCCGCCACATCCTTTTTCATCCCCAATATGTCCCGCTCTTTCCTTTTGTTTATCACAAGGTTCTGCTGGATCAACTTGCCATATGCCCGTCTGGCCGACTCCAGCTCTTTCTCGAGATCAACAAGCTCATCCTGCAAATCAGGCACGTCAATCCGTGCAAGTATTTGCCCGTTAACAACCGTATCTCCCTCTGCGGCAAAGATGCCGGCCGCGTATCCCGCTTCCGGGCTACTCATCAGTAATTGCACCGGCAATACGACGGCGCCGCTCGCCTGGGTTGTCTGGGTAAGATTGCCCAGCTTTACAATCGCCGATTGATAGTTATTGAGCTCGAATACGTCTTCCTGAGGGATGAGTAAAAAATATGCAATTGCAGTTACGCCAAGGATTGCCAAAACGACAACGATCGCAATCCATCGCTGACGCTTCTGCTGAGGCGTCTTAAATGGTTTGACATTACCTTCATTTACTATCATGGTTCTTATTTCCTCGGTCCTTTCGGCAAGCATATTTATTCACCTCTCATTCGCAATATAGCCGGTGAAAATGATGCCTGTGGTTAACAGAAAGTAAAACGAACGTTAATTATGTAAAATCATGGCATTTTACCACATATTCCATCTGTTAATGAGCAAAACTCGGCAGTAAAATACAAGATATGGATACATCGAATCGTCGAAAAACAAAATGGGTTTTTCTTCAGATTATTGGCGGCGTGCTCATCATTGGTGTCACGATGCTCGGCACATATCAATACAGGTGGATTTCAGAAGCCACAATCGCGGAGGAGCAGCGAATCCGCCGCGATATATCGCTGACCTTCAGCAGGGGGTTGGATCATGCATTTGATGAGGTAAGGGCCTTCATCTTTTTTGCGTACCTCACATCTGATGACATTGCTACCGGTGACTGGCCATCGGTCCATGATTCCATCCGGCTCTGGGTCGAGCAATCGGAGTACCCAAACCTTCTCAAAGGAGCCTATATACTCCCGGTTAAGCCCGGTGGCGATTATCTGGCGTATGATGCGACGCAGAGGCTTTTTTTACCTTACGATAGATCGGAGGACTTTCTGCAATACGCCAAGCTGCTCGATGAAAAACCGACGGATATCTACAGAAAGGCTACTGCGCGGTTGAGCCCAAACGGATATTTCTTGGTGCCGGTGAGCCGCAAAAATCAGGGCTCTGAAGTTGACCGTCAGGGGGAATGGGAGGAAACTTCCGCATTCTTGGCGGTAAACATCGATCTCGGTGTTCTTTTCTCTGAAATTGTACCGTCTTATTTAACTCAATACGTGGGCAATTACAGTTTCCGAGTTGTAAGGAACGAGAGAGTTCTTTACTCGAGCCTGGCAAAGGCCAACGCAAATCGTGATGCCGACGGTTTTATCCCGCTAGCCGGTATAGTAGATTTTGAAGCCATGAACCAATTCTTTAATCAGAGGAGAGAAACCGTCGACACGTTTGCCGGCGCGTTGAGAAACCCTTTGAGCAGATTTTGGTTTATCAAAACCGTTGGCATTCCATCCACCGGAATAATTGCGGAAAGCCACCATGAACGCCCTATACCCGGAACGCGGCTCGAGGTGTTTTATCCGGACCGATCGCTCAAGTCGGCCATGCAAATGAGAAAAGCTATAAACCTCGTCCTCAGCATTGGTACTCTGGTGATTTTTCTCGGCGGCTACTTTGCTCTGTACCGTGTGTTGCGCAGAACCGATCGCTTGAGAGTCCGTGAACGTGATTTTGTCACCTCGATGAGCCATGAGTTACGCACTCCCCTCTCGGTCATAAGCGCGACGTCAGACAACCTGGTCCGCGGAATTGTGGAAGATAAGGATCGCGTGAAGCGCTACGGCAGACTCATCGGCGAGCAATCGCAACGTCTCGGGAAAATGGTCGAGAGCATTCTCCTCTATTCGGGTGTCGAGCTCATGGATTCAAGCAAGCTGCGGCTCCGCGAGGTCGACATTCGCAATCTGGTTGATGATATCGTGAAAACACTGGCTCCCGCGGCCGAAGAATCCGGGATGAGTATCCGATTTATTATCGATACCCAGATCAACGAAATCTTGAGCGACGGTGACGCACTTACTATTGTGATAGAGAACCTATTGATGAATGCATTGCGCCACGGCCAGCCCCGCAATGGAGCCGGCGAGGTAAGGATCGAGATACGAATACGCCCGCCTCGCACGCTTTTTATTATTGTAGAAGACGACGGGCACGGAATCCCGCAATCCGAGCTTAAAACTGTTTTTGCCCCATTTACACGCGGAGAAAGGAGCAAATCGGATCAGCGTCCCGGCAGCGGTCTAGGGCTACACATCGTGGAGAAAGTAGTAAATCATTTGGACGGAAGCATCTCAGTCGAAAGCCCGTACCGGGCAATGGCCGGTATACCTAATCAAGGCGCCCGGTTTTTAGTAAAACTCCCGGTGCGCATCGTGAGGAGCCATGAATCAGAAAATACTGATAGTTGAAGATGAACCCGGGCTGCTTCTCGCCCTCGAGGACCGGCTCAGGGATGAGGGATACGAAATCGACTCTGAATCAAATGGGCCGAGAGCGGAGGAGAAAGCCAGGAAGGGCACATACGGCCTCATCCTGTTGGACGTCATGCTTCCAGGAAGAGACGGATTCCAGATATGCCAGAACTTGCGCGATGCGTCGATCCAAATACCCATTTTGATGCTCACGGCCCGGGGATCGAGTATCGATACGGTCATGGGCTTGAGAATTGGGGCCGACGATTATCTGGCCAAACCGTTTGACATGCAGATCCTTGTCGCCAGGGTTCATGCGTTGCTGCGCCGGTCCGGGCTCCCAAAGACTGAAAAAACGCCAAGCGGCGAGCGGTATGCGTTTGGAAAATTTATCCTTGATACTGAAAGGCAGGAGCTCATAAAAGATAACGAGGCTATACCGCTGAACGCACAGGAGTACCGGCTTCTCAACTTCTTTGTCGCACATCCTAATCGGGTATACAGCCGTAACGAGCTACTCGATGAGGTGTGGGGGTATGATTCCCATACTACGACCCGGACCGTGGACGTACACGTGGCATGGCTCAGGCAAAAGATCGAGGAGCAAGATCATCCGGCGCATTTACGGACCGTGCGCGGTTACGGCTACAAGTTCCTTTTGGACGACTGAGCATGCGGATACTCATAGTTGAAGATGACGGCCAAATTGCCTCACACGTCGCCGCCGGTCTCACACAGGCCGGATTTGCGGTGGATACTGCCGGCGACGGCCCCACGGGGCTCGGAATGGCCATTGGCACCGAATATGACGCACTCATTGTTGACATCATGTTGCCTGGCATGGACGGAATAACCCTGATAGAAAAAGTGCGCGGACAGGGCATCGATACTCCCCTTCTGGTACTCAGTGCAAGGAGCACTTTGGATGACAAAATACGGGGCTTCCAATCCGGCGGAGATGACTATATCACCAAACCCTTCTCTTTTTCTGAGCTCCTCGTCAGGGTCCAGGCAATCATTGTATGTTCATTTTAGAGGGAGTTATCCACAACAGTAGTAGTGGATAAAGGTTGTGGATAACTCCACGCAGAAGTTCTTTTTGAGTCGATT
>NZCE01000035.1 GCA_002688185.1 Spirochaetales bacterium | reverse complement strand
CATGCAGACACACTACATATGGGGTGTACCGGAGTCAAGTGCATACCCCCCTAAGTTTTTAGAGCCGTGCCACAATGCTCCATATGAAACACGACGATACCTGGCACATAGAGCCATTGGCGCAGAGCTATACAGTAGTTTATGAATCTCCCGACCCAGCCACCATATTCTGCTACAGCCCGGGCATTCTCGTGTTGGATAGCAAGTTCGGTGGTGCGAAATGCAGGCGGTTGATCGCCACTATCGACGTGAGCGGACCTGGGGCGAAAAAGCTTCCAGGTAAAAAGGGCTATAGGGCAAGAAAGGACGGCAGTGCGTGGCAGGGCAAGATCTTTTCAAGTGATGACGGCGGCGCCTCGTGGCGGCATAAGGCGGATTTCCCTTTTTTGCATGCCCGGCCCTTTGCTGCCGGTGATGCAGTTTATGTTCTGGGCCAGGCCGACGATCTCATGGTCATCAGATCAGGCGATGGTGGTGAGACTTGGGGCGAGCCCGTGGCACTCACGGGCGGCGAGCAGTGGCATCAGGCCCCGTGCAACGTCCACTACGCCAATGGCTGTGTATATCTGGCAATGGAAAAACGGACTCGCGAAGTGGTGAAGGGGTGGCCGGTTGGTGATATGGCCCCGGTGCTCATGCGCGGTCCTATTTGGGACGACCTTACCAGGCGCGATAGCTGGACGTTCGCTTCTGAGCTCCCTTATTACGAAGCGATGAAAAACGTGGAGCACGATGGAGATATAGAATACGTGGGTATCCCGTTCTTTTCGACCGACTATCCGGAACCGAGGCGTCTCTGTGAGGGCCGCTCTAGCAATCCAATGGGATGGCTCGAGACCAACGTCATTCAGTTCGTGGATCCCGATCACTATTGGCATGACCCGGCTGGAAAAACATTCCATCTGTGGGCGCGGGCTCAGACCGACCGGACGGGGTATGCATGTGTCGCTAAAGTTTTGGAGCAGGGAGAAGACCCGGGTACCGGAGCGATGGAAACAACACTGGAGCAGGTTCCCTCTGGAAAAACCTGTCTTTACGTGCCGTGCCCCGGAGGCCAGATGAAATTCCATGTCCTCTACGATGAAGAATCCAAGCTCTATTGGCTCCTAAGCTCGCAGGCGGTCGATTCCATGAGAAAAGTCGAGACACTGCCTCAAAACCGGTACGGGCTGCCGTATAATCAGCGGCGCCGCCTGCAACTTCACTTTTCCAGGAACATGATCGACTGGTGTTTTGCTTGCCTGGTGGCGATCGGTCCGAGGGAAAACGCGTCCCGTCATTATGCGAGCATGGCGATTGATGGCGAGGATCTGTATATCCTGAGCCGATCCGGAGATGAACGCGCCAGGTCGGCGCACGACGGAAACATTATAACCTTTCACACGATCAGAGACTTTAGACGACTTATCTATTGATAGGCGAATATAGGACTTTAAAAAAAATGCAGCAGCAGCTGATACTGATTACCGGGGCTCCCAGACTTCGCAATGGAGACCGAAGTATGTCTTTTGCCTTGTTGACATCTCTCATAATAGGATATTGATGCATCAATGGCAAAGGCCTCTCGCCAATTTCAGATTTTTGCAAAGCCGACAGGTGCGCTCTGCAACCTGGACTGTGACTATTGCTATTACCTAAAAAAGAAACTCCTCTACCCGGCTGTTGAGTCCTTTCGGATGTCGGACAACATCTTGGAGGCCTACGTAATTCAGCACATCAATGCGTCCCCTAGCTCGGCGATCCATTTTTCTTGGCATGGAGGCGAACCGACCCTGCTGGGCTTGGATTTTTTTTGTAAAATAACTGCATTGCAGCAAAAGCACAGGCCTCCCAACAGCCACATCACAAACAATATGCAGACCAACGGTGTTCTCATCGATGAGGCATGGTGCCGTTTTTTGTCGAAAGAGGGATTTTCCATCGGGCTGAGCCTGGACGGCCCCGGGGAGATCCATGACACATACCGCCTCACGAAGGGCGGGAAGTCCACTCACAAACAAGTCATGCGTGGGTATAGACTCCTTCAACGGCATCGTGTGGCTTGCGATATCCTTTGCGTGGTGAATGCAGAAAACGTCCAATACCCCGCTCAAGTGTATCGATTTTTCAAAGAGATTGAAGCCCAGTACGTGGGGTTTATCCCGCTGGTGGAACCGGAAATCGGAGGAGCGGTCAGTCATCGCTCCATTTCCGCCGAAGAATGGGGTAACTTTCTATGCACGATCTACGACGAGTGGTTGAGCCGGGATATCGGGCGGATAAAAGTACAGATTTTCGAGGAGGTGGCCCGGACAGCCATGGGGCACGCGCATGCACTTTGCATATTCAAAGAGAACTGCGGCGATGTTCCCGTGATCGAACATAACGGGGATTTCTTTTCCTGCGATCACTTTGTGAACGCGGAACATCGTCTTGGGAATATCGGGGAGACTCCGATTGTCGAACTGCTTGAGAGTCCGGCGCAGCGGGTATTTGGCAACGCCAAATCGGAAATGTTGCCTCGCTACTGTCGGGCGTGCGACTTTCTGGTGATGTGTCATGGCGGTTGCCCCAAGGACCGCATTCTCAGGACACCTGACGGAGAAGCAGGGCTTAACTACCTCTGTGCCGGCTATAAGCGCTTTTTCGGCCACTGCCGGTCTTTCGTAAAGGAGCTCACCGATCAAAGTCGCAAACAGGCCCTTCAGGCGCAACTCCCGCCCCACCGGACACCAGATGCACGGCCGCGACTCAAAATTAGTCGGAACGATCCTTGCCCCTGCGGGAGTGGCAAAAAGTACAAAAAATGTTGCCTGGGTAAATAATGTCTGTCAGGTCAAATGTTGCCCGAAAAAGGCAAACACTTTTTTCCAGCCTTCAACCGCGGCATCTTGCCGGTAGCTTGGGCGGTCCACCGAAAAAAAACTGTGTCCGGCGTTCTCAAAAGAATGGAATTCATAGTCCTTGTTATGACGCTTAAGGACTTCCTCTGTCTTTGCCACATCAGCCTGCGAGGGTCTCCGGTCTTCCATCCCAAAGAGCCCCAACAGAGGGCAACCGAGGGTTTCAGTAAAATCTATTGGTGCCACCGGTTGACGCTCCGAGAGATCCTTAGGTGCCGCAGTCACACCTCCGCCGTAGCAATCCACGGCGGCGTCTATACCGGAGAGTTTGCAGGCCGTGAGATAGACTTGACGGCCACCGGAGCAATAGCCGATGACACCGACCTTTCCGTTGTGATAGGGCAAAGTGCGGAGATAGGCCTTTGCACCTTCGACATCACCGAGGGTCCGGTCGTCCGGCATGCCTCCGGCTTCTCTCACACTGGCGCTATTTGCCTCTGGGCTACCCCTGCCTTCACGGAAATGGAGATTGGGGGAAATCGCCGTATATCCATGATGCGCAAATTTACGGGCGATCTCCTTGGTCCCTTCATCAAATCCCGGCATATGGTGGATTACAATAACTCCGGGAAATGGGCCGGAACCCAGAGGTCTTGCAAAGTATGCATCGATGAGATCTCCTTCATGTCCCTGCAAGCGAACAGTTTCCGCCATCATTCCGTCGTAGGCCATGACGCTCCCCTTTCGTTTGAAACTTAAATAACCAAACGTATCCGGTCCGAGTATAGGCGCTTTCACCCCATGCGTCAAATTAGGATCTCAGTTTTGGAGTCTCACCGAACATGGTCCAGTGAATGAAGCAATGACGGGAAGCAACATATCAGGCACAGAGGTATACTGGCATGCGAGCGCACAGACGTTCCAAATATTGAGAAGGATTTTAACATGACTAAAGTTTTAGTAACGGGTATGAGCGGCCTGATTGGTGGATTGCTCAAAGAGCATCTCAAGGGTTTTGGTGGCTATGAGCTTTCAGCACTGAATCGCAGCAAAGTCGAGGGGGTACGGAATTTTTGTGCCGACATTTCGGACTTTGGTGCCATCAAGTCTGCCTTCGTGGGACAAGATGTTGCCGTTCATCTCGCGGCATACCTTGGAGGCGACGACTGGGAAGGCCAGCTCAGCAGCAATATAATCGGCACGTACAACGTATTCGAGGCGGCGCGGGTTGCCGGGGTCAAAAGGCTTGTTTTTGCAAGCAGCGGCAATGTGATATGCGGCTATGAGAGGGTACAACCTTATAGTGCTATTGCGAAAGGCAACTATGAAAGCATCGCCGAGGATATTCCTATAATTACTCATGAGCAGATCCGTCCGGAGGGCATATATGGCGTGACGAAAGTCTTTGGCGAGGCGCTGGGGCGATACTATTCGGACGCGTATGGGATGTCCGTGTTGTGCGTGCGCTTAGGTTCCGTGCAAAAGGATGACAGGCCACACAAGACCCGCGAGCGCTCGATTTACCTGAGCCATCGCGACGCTGTGCAGATCCTGCATCAGTGCATAGATGCTCCACTCGACCTCGTGTACGATGTTTTTCTGGCTACGTCAAAAAATAAGTGGGGCTATAGGGACCTAACTCACGCAAGGGATGTCCTGGGCTATGAGCCGCAAGATTCTGCCGACGCTTTTTTTTGAGCAATTTCTTGCACAGAAATGTGGCGCCGATTAAGCCTGTTTATCGAAAGGATTCTTGCGACTGATCTTGAACACATAGGCATGCTCACACGGCCGCGTTTGCGGCGACTCCGCTTTCAATCCTGTCCTGTCGAGGCTCCAGGCCAGGCGCTCATCCGAGCCCAGCATTGAAACCGATTCAATTTCGCCGTCATAAAGCCGGCCGCAAGCCTCGATAGTGGTACTGCCTTCCGGCCACCCCAAACAGATGGCGTAGAGCGTCCGGTCCCGGCAGGTGAATCGGATGTCCCGTGGAGTATAGCGAACTTCCTGACGCTCGCTGAATGGCCCGGCTTTTTCCATTTTTGTCGGTCCTTCCCCAAAAGTCAGCCAGGGCGTGGTATCGTAGATGGCCTCTCCGTTAACTTCGAGCCATTTTCCCATTCCGATGAGGCGTTGCTGTACTTCCGTGGGAATCGTTCCGTCAGGCCGGGGGCCAACGTTGAGCAGTAAGTACCCATTTTTGCTTACGTTCTCAACCAAATTATGAATCAGCACTTCCGTGGATTTTAACGGTGCATCCTTGACGTACGACCAGGCGCCTTGGTCGTCAACCGACGTATCGGTAATCCATTCGTGATATGTCAACTCCTCGAATCTCCCCAACTCCAAGTCAACGAGGGCACTGCCCGGCACTAGCTCGTGCATTTTGTAGGTCAGGGCCACGTCCTTGCCCCACTCTAAAGCTTTGTTGTAGTAATACGCGGCGAGTTGTCGCAAGTAGTGCTCCTGGAGAAAAAGGATTCCGTTATCGAGCCAGAGAAGATCGGGGCTGTAGCGGTCGATTACTTCCTTTGCCTTGCCCAGCCAATATTCGTGAAAGTTCCTGTCCGGTCTCGTCTGCATTCTCCAAAACCTGAATGGGCCTTTGGGCACTTCCGGTGGCGCGTCGGTCCACTGCAGATCGTGGGGCCGGCCGTAAAGCCCTGCAAATTTCGCATCAGATGTGTCGTACGTTTTCTCCCAATGAGGATAAAAGTACCAGAGCTCAGCGTGGTGCAAGGCCACCATGTATCGTAGATTCTGATTACGAATTGCCCGGCCGAGCCCCGCGACGATGTCTTGTTTTGGCCCCATTTTTGCCGCGTTCCACTCGCTCAGTTTGCTATCCCACATCGCGAAGCCATCGTGATGTTCGGCTACCGGTCCTGCAAATCGGGCACCGGAACGGGCGAAAAGCTCTGCCCATTCGTCTGGATCAAAACGTTCCGCGGTAAACATCGGGATAAAATCTTTGTAGCCAAACCGTGAAGGCGGGCCAAAGTTCTCTACATGGAACTCGTATTGTGGGTTACCTTTTTGGTACATAAAATATGGATACCATGTACCATTTTTGCCGCACGCCGGAACGGAATATGCCCCCCAATGAGTGTAGATTCCAAACTTGTCGTCCCGCAGCCATTGCGGCGTATTGTGGCTGATAAGCGAGCGCCAGTCTGCCCGATATTCCGTAACCATAAGTTACTCCTTAAAAAGGACTGTGACATCAAGTCGCGTCGGCAAGGATATTTGTTAAGATCAATGTACATGAGATCGAAGCAGAGTCAAGACAAGGCGTACCCACCTCAATCATTGGACGCGATCGGCTGGGCCTGTAATAACATCAAAAAAATGGCGCCTTCGCACGAGTGTATCGCATATTACAACACAGCGCTCCGCAGCTACAACAAATCGGACCTCATTGCGAGCGAATGTCACGTTAGCTCTGAATTTGACAATGGGAATTCGGTGTCCTATCATTTAAGCAAAACTGGAGGAGAGAAATATGTTAGGTGAAAAAATTTTAGAAGAGTCCGGTAAAGTTACTGGTCAGCGTGTCTTGTCCAATGAGGGTTCGATCGCCAAACTAGAATCTTCTTTTCAGGCGAGTGGTCAACTTCTTGGCGTTGCCCATACTACAATTGCGACCTACACCTCTGTCGTTAGGCCTGACGGAAACGTATACGGGGAAGGAAACGGGATAGTAATGGGAGAAAACGGAGAGATGGCCACATGGATAGGTCAGGGCATGGGTGTGTTTAAGGGAGGGGGCGCTGTAAGCTATAGGGGAGCGATTTATTATCAATCATCGGATCCTAAATGGGCTAGGCTCAATAACGTGGCGGCGATATTTGAACATGAAATAGGTGGGGACGGGACAGCTCAAGCTCAGGTATGGGAGTGGAAATAGGCACTTAACTCAACTTCGCCAATCGATTTGGATGCCATGGGCCGGCAAAATCTCCAGATGAGCTTATCCGGACACGCCATTAATCATCTCGAAACGCTCAATTCCCCACATATCCGAGTTAATCCCACATTCGCTGTATCCAATCCAGCAGTAGCCGTCTTCCCCCCACTGCGGCCCAAAGCTGTTTTTACAAAGCCATGCACCTGAATACGTCTTAATTGTGCCGTTTTCGTAGACTCGAACTACTTTTTTTTCATCGTCGTAGCCGATAACGCAGACCGCATGCGGTATTGAATCTTCATCAAAATCATCTCTGAGGACATGGCTGTATACCCCTTCTCGATACAGGAGAAAATCGCCAAAGCAGGAGAGCTCTGCGTATACCGGTCCCCGTGTACCAAGCCATTCTTTCATACATACGATGCTATTGATTCGATGCCATTGTTTTACCACCGTTAAATTAGGCAGATTGTTCCGATCAAACGGAAAGCTCTGGTTGTACGCCTCGTACGGATATAGATCCGATGGGATGATTCCAATTTGGTTTGTATAACGGAGGGCCTCGCTTCTGTGCCAACCGAGCCAGCACGCTTTTTCTGCTCCATCAAAAAATAACTGTCCTTCCGACAGCAGTGGAAAAGCAGTCGGATCTGCGTCATACGGGGTTTGGGCATGAATCCGCACACTGGCTTCCATGGTGGCGATAACTGCAAAGGCAACACAGGAGGCACAAACTCCCTGGAATTTTACAGGAGTTACCCAATTATGCTCATCATGATTATTTTGCAATGCGTGTTTCCGCCAATCTACCCGCGCTGGAACTGCAGAATAAAAGCTCTTAATGTTTGTCTCGTATTGACGGCTATTCAGGCTACTTTGTAGGTGCTTGAGGCGCCTCTCGTCCACAGCGCTTCGAATGCCAAGAAATCCTAATTCTGTCCTAAGATACCCGCCATAAAACGGCGTTTCTCCGGCCGTCCAGGGTAGGCCGTATGTGGCAATGGTAGATTGAAGCGCGTCCAAATATTCTTTTGTAAACTCGATATATTCTGAGGTGTGATATAAGCCGTTCATTAATCAAGAGAATGCGTGGATTTCGTATTGAACCCGGCCGGCAAATAGCTACACGCCGTATCTTCCATCATTGTTAAATGCGTCAGCTACTTCATCTATCTTCTCAAATTCTTCGGATCCAAACTTGGTCAAGGCGGTCAAAATTTCCGTTCGATTTTCGAGAAAACCTATTTCATCCAATGCTTGTTTAATTTTCTCGTCTCTTTTGACGGGATCTTGTTCCTTGAGCGCTTCTTTTACCTTTTTAGAGAAATCTTGATCGAACATACATTTATTAATAAATGCTTCAAAATAATACTTCTTTTGAGTTACTTCCACACTTTCACCCTGTCCCTCTTCATACCTATATAGCTATTTTGTGAGTCAACTCAATTACTGTCAATAGCCCTCAAGTGCGCCCTTCAGTCCATTATTCGTTTAGTTCCGCAAATAGCCTGCCATCAGCAGTAACAAATGGTACGAATTCGTCGCCGACCATTACCCCCAGCCTATTAACAATCGCCCAGCCTAATACTTCGTTTTGTTTAGGATACTTTTTTGGTGCCAACAACATTTTTAGTTCGTTTTCGGCAAGTATTCTTACACCGCTTATTTTTGATACATCCCGTGTGTCGACCAGCATAAAATAGTCACCAATTTGCTTTATCGTCAAGATTGGTATTTTGCCCGTTTGCCATTGTGTTTGCCACTTCTCAATATCCTTAAAAATCCTCCGTATTATGTTTCTATTCCGATAAGAGGCGCAGTCATAATCACCGAGAAAATGAAAAGCCAGATTTTGCACATTGGAGTTTTCTGGAAATACCGATGAGTAACCAGGCAACGGTCGGATGTTCCGTATTTGGTAGCTTTCCGGATTGTTGAAATATGGGCTGAATCTTTCAATGCTCACATGATAGACCGTTCTCGGCGGGTTTAAATGATGGATCATCTCGATGATTTGTAGACTAGACTTTACAGTTGCATTAAATCGGAGTATCAGCGAAGTGATTGAAAAATAAACAACCTCCTGGTAAGGTTTTACAGGTTCCGCAACCT
>NZCE01000034.1 GCA_002688185.1 Spirochaetales bacterium | reverse complement strand
TACGCAGTGCGATGTGCAAATGGGTAAGGTTTAGAAATCATGCCCTTTTATTTGGGCCCACCACCGTCAAAACCGCACTGGAGACCACCGACAATGACGATCCAATCGAAAATCCTGAATCCTCTCGTTGAGCATTCGGTATATCGGATCGGTCGGGTCGCCCGATAAGCAGTCGGAGATAAGCCGATGAGCCTCGCCGAGATCGCGTTGTGAAAGAGCCTTAAAAGCCTGTTCATATATCTCATCAAGCGGCGAAAGAAGATCCCTCCGTTTGGCCGGAAGTATTTCATACACTTGCGTGGCCGTCTCTCGACCTTTGAGTCGCACGCTGTCGACGAATCGCGCATAGTATAATGTGCCGGTTTTTTGCGCTACAGCGTCCGAGCTCGCGAGTATACCCGCACCGTAGCCCGCCGATAGGCTCTGCAATCGGCTCGCGACGTTGACCGCATCTGAAAGAACTGTGGTGTCAAGCCTGCCGTGATCGCCTACTGTACCAAGCATTGCGTGTCCCCGGTGCAAGCCTATCCCAGCGTTTGCGGCTATCTCTAAATCGAGACTTGGCAGGCCCGTGACGATTTGCACCCCCGCGCGCAGCGCCTCAGCCTCTTCGCCTGGAAATAGGGCCATCACGCCATCGCCCATGTACTTGTCGACGAATCCCCCGTTCTCACGTATTACAGGCCCTGCAAATTCGAGGTATCGATTAACAAAGCTCATTACCTCACGCGGCTGCATTCTCTCAGCAAGGGAGGTAAAAGAACGGATGTCGCAAAACATGACGGTCAGCAAGACTTCGATCTGTTTTCCTGGACGAATATCAATCAGCTGCTGGATGCCGAGGAATTTCAAAAACTCGTCAGGTACGAACCGTCGAAAAACGACGTTTGCATCGCGTAGTTCTCGCTCAACTCGTCGGTATACAAACAGAGGGATCGCCATTAGAGGAAGAACAATGAGGATAATCGATATCGAATTAGCAGTAAAGAATAATCGTGCGTCGATCTTGATTACCGGAGTAAACGCGGCCAGGATTGCGTAGATCATATATGATACAAATAGTGTGGCGAAGGCCACAAGAGCCCTGTTTACCTCCGGCTCGACGGATTCCCGCGCATGAATCACGACAGAAGCCCCGGTCCCTACGGATACCAGGCCGAGGATTATGAATACTAGCGCTAAAGGGATCCCCTCGACCACTCCGCTAGCAAAGCCCATTGCATACCCTGCTGCGGCAAAGCCAATGACAATCCAGCTAACGACCTTGGAGAGTTGACCGGCCGTATGCTTCGTCGAGGCGCGGTGGAACGCGATTAAAAGCGGGCCAATCGCAAATAGACAGAGTGTTTTAACTGAACTTACAAGGATGCCGGGCGTCCATCGGAGGATGGGTATGGAACGAAACACTAAATAGAACCCATCCAAGCTGTCCGACGAGGCGATGGCGGCTGAAACGGCGAGAAGCGACAAAATGATGAATGGGCGCCGCCCCGCGCCTCCGCGTGCAAAACCCGCAATAAAAATAATAACTCCAAGAATGGATAAAAAAATCGATCCTAAATTGCGCAGGATGGGACTCGGCGAAATTGCCATGCCGCGGTAAAGCAGATCTGCCGGGAAGATCAATATACTGGGATCAATCGTTCGACCGGACTCCCATGCCCGCGATAGAGCGCTGCCGTAAATAAACGACCATCTGATCTCGATCTCTTCGTGACTGTCCGCCGGCGGGATGCGGACCGCGGCCTCGGTAATTGACCAATGAAGGGCCGCGGCTTCGGGTGCCTGATAAAGCTCGCGAAAGCCACGGGCATAGTACCGCCTTCCATCTATCAAGATTTCGGTGTGCTTAACCCCATATGCGGAGAGAATGTCCACTGCAGATCCATTGTAGGAAGAAGGAAGACTGAATCGAACGGCAAAATTCTTGTTCCTGCCAATCTCCGGGGTGAACGAGCGTTGCTCGTACCAAGTTCGTCCGTCAAGTGAATCTTTTTCCCCGTATACCGACCATTCCAAGCGCATCGGGAGTGGATCGAAAGCGGTATAAGCCCCCCTTAGCACACTCTCAAAGCCTTCGGCTGGTCCACGCAGATATCTTCCTGGTACGCCGCTGGGTTTCTCGACCTTTACGTAGAGGAACTCAGAGAGTTCGAGTTCTTCGGCATTGAAGATATAGTAGGAGAACGTCGCGCCTATCGGCTCGACGGATACGGCCGCTGAGATAAACGCGGTCGGGCTGCCGAAAATCGAAATCGCTATTAGTTCATCGTTGATAAGCTCGTTGGGAATCCGATACCGGAACCAGACCACATCTACTTCGAATATCCAGTCAGAGCCTCGAGCCTTGGTTACGGCATTAATCTTCTCCCAGGAATCTGGAAAGCTCACCGGCTGGAGGCTAAGGTGCTCACTGGCCGGAATAAACACGTCTACTGGCTCTTCGACCAGCTTCACATCTCCCATCTGTAGGCCCCAGATATCCCAAACGAGCTCGGAGTGAGCGTAAAAGACCGATACGAGCGCCAAAATGATTGTAACACCGTACCTTTTTCTCCGCTTCGACATATCACTTAAAAATATAGATGGAAATTGCTAAAACATCACCAAATTTATCAAGAAAGTACCGGAATGGCCTGAGCACTGAAGCTGTCTCCAATGGACTAACTTTTGTCCGGTTATCTGACGACGTAAGCTGGTCCAATGGACCGAAATCTCTTGCCAAAGAGCACCGTATCGGATTTTTTACGAACTCGTGTGGAATGCCGCAGGTAGTCAATCTGAAGTTCTTTCTGCAAACGTTTTGTTGGGCATTTTAGTCTGAGTCTGATGTGATATCTACTTCATCATCTTCAGATGTCTCGCCTTCTACCTCATCATCCTCGAAGATATCAGCCCAATCGTTATCATCGGTGCCCTCTTTAGTCTCATCGACTGCCAGGTATTTTTTAAATACATGCGGCAAGTCAACTCTTTCTACCTCCGCGTCATCTATGAAAGAAATCCTGTTGTCGCGCATGTATTCAAAGAGCTCTCGATTATCCGGCAGATTGATGCTTGCATACAGATTGTGCCACCGGTTCACCAGTATCTCATAAGCAAGCAGCCATTCTGAGGAGTTCAAGGCCTCGTCTCCCCATGAGCGCACAAAGGCATTGACTTCCGACTTCAGCCTAATGTTGCGGTCGGAAATCAGTTTGGTAATTAAAACTCGGGACGGGCAATCTCCGTTTCGAAGCACCAACATAGCGAGTTCTTTGCTTATGTTAATTTTGAAAAGCAGATAGCCGTAGATAGCCTATAACAGCTCCGAGGTGACTCCTCTGGCTACTTGATGGCGCACCTTCCTGTCCCAGAGCCTCTTTCAAGGCACTTCGGCCTACCCGCCGGCCAATAGCGTTGTAATAGCTCAGCTGATCAAAAACCTCTTTCGTGTTTCCTCGGCTTTCTTGGAGAAGAGACAGCAAGCTCCGCTACGAACGAGAAAACTGCCACGAGAGAATCGGCCCTAACACCCTCCTGGCACTGTATGTCTCGGAGCCGATACAACCGGGGGCTTTCGACGTCACGAGGCCCGGAGAAGATCTGAACCTTGTCGGGATTAATCTCAAGCTCGTATTCACGCAGCGAATTCTCAAACGTCGCAAGCACGCTATGTGCTTGTTCCTCGCTTTCACATCCATACTCTATATCATCGTAATAACGGACAAATCGATCCTGTCTTGTTCGCCGATCCGAAATCATTTGGTCAATCCGTAAATGTCTGATCTACGATCAACCTCATAGCCCCTTGAGCGCTGCTCCGGTGCTGAATACTGAAAATTAGCGAGCCGATCACTGTTTTGGGCTCAACAGCAGTGATTAGCAGATCATCTGTAAAATGTGCGATTCCGAAATCTGCAACCACGAGCTCTTCTCCAGATTCTTTGCACAAGATATTTTCAGGTTTTAGGTCTCTGTGCACTACGTGGTTTAGATGGGCGGCCCCTACGCCGTCGATGATTGACGAGAATATGCCAAGGATCGTTTCATTGTGTAGGTCAGCATCCATAAAGCTCCGGAGCGAGAGAGGATTGAATGGCATTACATAAAAGGGAATCTTTCCGCTTCCAGGCCATACCTTGAAGGTAGCTCTCGCGGTCCACGAACGGAGCTGTGGTCAGGCGGGTCGATCCTCTCGGTCCGCTGGATTTTCGCACGCCAAAGTGCTCAATATACACGCCGCTCTTCGTCAGCCGGAAATCCGGTGTATAGGCAGGCCGGACGTTATCAGGGAGTTCGTGCTCGTAATCGGGCTCGTATTCGTAAGCAATTCCATTTAGGTAGAGCCAGTTCGCAATCTCCCATTCCTCAAAGCTTTTGACGAGATCACCTTAGAGTGTGCGCAGTTCGTGTGCCTCCACATACTGGAAGTATTCGTCTCTGGTTTTGAAGTCCCATTCGCTCTTGAAAGGCCAGTAGAACTCCGAAAACGATCTCAGAAGAAGCCTCGCCAGTCCCGGTTGCTTAGCAATATCGTTGATCAGGATTTCTCGTAATAGTGCTCGGAACTGAGCCCCATCACTGGCATGCGGGGATAGCGCCGGGGCTGTTCCTTCTTGCTCAGCAATTCGACGCCGCAGAGCAAGAAGCTTCGAGCACTTCTCGGACATTCACTTGATGCGGAACTTTGGAACCGAGTTCGGAGGAGCTTTCGCTGGTGAGCTCCGAGCGCTGAAGGCACAGCATGCTGATGCGCGTATTTTTGCAGTTGGGGACGACATTGGCCGAAAACGAGCCGTTTATTGCGGCTGGGCTCTTGCTGTACGGTGTCGCTCGGCAGCCGTTTCGTACGACCTTGCCCGTCCTGTCTGTCTGATGTACCGCTGAACTGCCAGCGCTTCGGCAGCACGATTATCGTCGATAACTCTCGGCGCCTTTCGGCACTTTCAAGCCAGAAAAGGGACTTGAACCCTTGACCTGCTCATTACGAGTGAGCTGCTCTTCCACTGAGCTATTCTGGCCTGGGGACAACAGTACACACGCCAACTAAAAAGATCAACCATGTTCAGCCGCGGCACGGCCGTAACAATTCGTACGTAATTTGTTGGCAGCAAATGATTTATTTTGCTTTTAATATGCTAATAATCGCGCAACTGCAAGGGACTCGAGGATAAAAGTGTTTGATTAAGAGTGCTCATCGACGTAGATTTCTCGCCGATAATAGAAATAGCACACTGCTCGGAGGCGATATGCTGCGAGGAATCTATACCGGTGCCAGCGGAATGGTGGCACAGATGCACAGAATGGACGCCATGGCGAATAACCTTGCCAACGTTGACGTGACAGGTTACAAGCGCGACATGTCGGTAAGCAAAGCGTTCCCCGAGCTCCTCCTGAGAAGGGTTAATGACGAGGGAGTATATAAATTCCCTTTTGGGTCGGCCGAAGTTGGACCAATTGTTGGGACTCTCGGGACAGGAGTCGAGCTCAATGAGCTTTTCACGGATTTTACCCAAGGGCCGTTAAAAGAAACCAATAATCCATTTGATCTGGCTCTTGAAGGGCGTGGGTTCTTTTCTGTCGACACGCCTCAAGGCGAAAGGTACACCCGAAACGGCACTTTTATTTTGGGCAAAGAAGGTTTCCTTTTGACAAAAGATGGCATGCCGGTCCTTGGTGAAAATGGCTTGATCCAGATAAAAAAGCACAATTTTATTATTGATGGCGACGGCCGGGTTTTTCAGAACGGAACATTTTCCAACAATCCGCAGCGGCTTGTCTCCGTTGACGAAAATGAGTGGGAGAATATGGAGCTTATAGATGCGCTAAAGATCTCCGAATTCCGCCGGCCGAGATACCTGAAAAAACAGGGCGCCTCACTATGGATCTCCACCGTGGAATCCGGGGAAGCCCTGAACCCTGTCGAGGGGCAAAGACCAAAAGTGCATCATGGGTTTCTCGAAAGCTCCAACGTAAATCCGGTAACGGAAATGGTGAGAATGATTGAGGTAAATCGGGCCTATGAAGCAAATCAAAAAGCGATACAAAGCCAAGACTCCATAACTGGAAAACTCATTAATGAAGCGATCAGACTATAGGGAGGCCTAGGATATGATGCGATCTCTCTGGACTGCAGCGTCCGGGATGACGGGGCAGCAGTTTAATATCGATACCATTTCTCACAATCTCTCGAATGTAAATACAACTGGATTCAAAAAAAATAGGGCGGATTTTGAGGACCTGCTCTATCAGAACCGCCGGATTGCCGGAACGCCCGCAACGGAGCTCACCGTAGTTCCCACCGGCATCCAGGTTGGCCATGGGGTGAGGGTAACATCTACCCAAAAGATGTTTACCCAAGGCCCACTCCAAGAAACAGGGGTGATTTCGGATATTGCAATTCAGGGAGAGGGATTTTTTCGTGTGCTTTTACTTGACGGATCGTACTCTTATACAAGAGACGGCAGCTTCAAAATAGACAATGACGGGCAGCTGGTAACCGCAAAAGGTTACCGTGTAATGCCGGAGATCATCGTACCGGAAGATTTTCTAAGGGATAGTTTCGCAATTTCTCAGGATGGAAGGGTCTCAGTGAAAGTCCCAGGAGATGATGAGCCGTTCGAAATAGGGCGAATGGATGTGTATCGATTTACAAATCCTGCCGGTTTGCAGGCAATTGGGGAAAACTTGTTTAAAGTAACCAGCGCTTCCGGTGATGCTGTTGCCGGAAGGCCGGGATTTGACGGTATGGGGAAGCTCGCCCAAAAGTTCCTGGAAATGTCGAATGTTTCCGTCGTCCAAGAAATGGTAAATATGATTGTCGCCCAACGGGCGTATGAGCTCAACTCAAAAGCCATTCAAACATCGGATACAATGCTCGGCATTGCGAATAATCTGAAGAGGTAAAAAAATGGAGGGCCGCGCATTCCGGTTCTTCTCTTTCTGCATCTTAGTAGCCGTGTCTATTAGGGGAGAATCCCTTGAGCTTCACGGGCGGAGTACCGCAATTGTAAAAAATGCCACCTTGACCCTCTCGGACGTCGCCGAGTTTACCTCGCAATCCAAATATCCCCGGCGTGATCAGGCACTCGCCACGATTTATAATCCGACCATTATTGCTTCCGTAGAGATCAGACGGATGATCGACGAAATTCTGACCGAACCATTTGTCTTTATCGGAGGAGCACTTGCCTGCATCCCGGAGGAATATGCCCGGTCAGGCAATTTAGACTTTTGGGAATCCCTCTCAGGCTTTTTGGATAGAGAAGTCTCGGGGTACGGCCGAATAGAGATAATCCCTGAGGAGGATTTTTATCTGCAGATGGATGCATTCGGTATCCGGCAGATCAACAGAGAAATTGATTTTGTTCTTGTGGCTACTGCGGCGTACCCCGGGGAGTTCCGGGTGTTATTTAGACACGCGACGGAGCTCACATACAGAAAAATCCCTGCGGTGATAAAAGCCGAAGGAGTCATCAGTTTTCAGCCCGATCTTGTCGACGAACAATGGCCGCAGATACCGGAGAGAACCTTGGTTGAAAATCGAATTCATATGCAATCCGGGTCTCAGATCAGCGTATTTGTCCGGGCCGGCGCTATTCAAGTCATTCTCCAAGGCACAGCCCTAAGCTCCGGATCCGAAGACGATACTGTACGGGTAAAAATCCTTGAAACGGGAAAGGAATTGGATGCCATTGTTTTGGGACCGCTGGAGGCTCAGGTTGTATATTAGGCGAGCCATCACTTTGTTGGTTTTATTATTATTCTGCTGGTCAGTCCCGGCGCAGGATGCCTTTACCGTGCGACTCAAGGACATTGCCTATATTCAGGGCATACGGGAGAACCAGCTTGTTGGCTTTGGTCTGGTCACAGGCCTGGAAGGCGACGGCGATTCTTCAAAATCCACTCTCCTCAAGACTGTTCTGTCGAGTCTGCTTTCGGCATTCTCCGTATCCGTCACGTCTAGTGATTTGGCAAGCCGAAATGCTGCCGTCGTGATGGTTACCTCAGATATCCCGCCCTTTGTACGTGCCGGAGACCGCATTGGCGTTCAAGTATCCAGCATCGGCGATGCGAAGAGCCTGCGCGGAGGGATTCTGCTTCAAACACCGTTGAAAGGAGCCAACGGCGAAACATATGCCGTCGCCCAGGGCGCACTTGCGTTGAAAGATGAGGACGGCCATGCGACCGTTGGTGAGATTCCAGGTGGCGCCATCATCGAGCAGGATGTTCTTTCAACCTATTTGCAAAACGGCGTAATCTCGATTCTTCTCCGCAACCCTGATTTCACTACGGCGGCCAGAATTGCGGACGCTTTGCGGCTGGGCTTCCCTGACCTGTCTGTATCAGCGGTAGACGCATCGCTCATACGGATTGAAATGGATGATGAGAACGCCCGCAACCCGGTGGGGTTTATCTCGGCGATTGAAGAGCTTGCAATCGTGCCGGACACCGAGGCGCGTGTAGTGATAAACCCAAGATCCGGAATCGTGATTGTCGGCAAGAACGTAAAAATCGGGCAAGTGGCAATCACATTTAGGGAGACAAAGATCGAGATTGGGCCACCGTCAAGGAGCTCGAGAAATCAATCCGAGCATATTATTTCGCTACCGGATGTCCCATCGGTCAATGATTTGGTGCGTATACTTCAGACAGTCGGGATGACAGCCGATGATATAATTGAAATTCTTAAAGGCATTGATCGAGCCGGAGCATTATTTGGTCGGCTCATTATCATGTAAGGGGATTATATCGGCATTCCAAGGCCCCCATTTTGGAGAAAATGAATGACCATATCCGACGTATATATGACGCAAGCGCAGTCCACCCAGATGCGTTCAATTCAGAGTGGTCTGATAGAACCACGTGAAGATAAGGCTCTTTATTCGGCATGCCAGGATTTTGAAGCCCTTTTTGTCAAACAAATGCTTAATTCAATGAAAAGCACGATTCCCAGCGCTTCGATCGACGGGTCGGGATATGGCAAAGAAATATATGAAGATATGTTGTATACTGAATATGCACAGAGAATAGCAAAGCACGGGCAGCTGGGTATTGCAGAATTGCTATATAAACAAATGATAAAATAAGATACATCTTTTTAGATTATGTCTAAAAAAATATACAATTAGTCCGGGTATCATCCGCGGAATAGAGTCCGGTCATTCCTATCTTCTTTCTGCATAGCAATTTGTAGTTACGAGTACACTCGATATTTCATTTGGCATGGTAATTGCATATGAATATGTAGGAGATAGATATGAGTGAACAAGGCACTTCCAAACTTGCAAATGATGACGCTTTGCAGGCCTACTTCCAGCAAATCAAAAACACGCCGCTTTTGACATTTGAAGAAGAGCTTCTGCTATCCCGTAAGATTCAGAAGGGCGATGAGGCAGCAAAGCAGCGCCTTATTGAGGCTAATCTCAGACTGGTTGTGAAAATCGCAAAGGCATATATCACGCCGGATGTCAATTTTCTTGACCTTATCCAAGAGGGTAATCTCGGACTCATCAAGGCTGCATCAAAGTATGATTATAAAAAGAATGTTCGTTTTTCCACGTATGCCGCATGGTGGATCAAGCAGGCCATAGTTAGATCGCTTTCGAACAAACGGCGGGCAATAAGATTACCCCATCGTAAGGAAGAAGCGCTTAAGAAAATTCAGAAGACATTCTATTTGTTGAACCAAAAGCTGTTAAGAAAGCCGTCAGTGGAAGAAGTGGCGGGCGAGCTACATATGAAAGTTGAGGACGTAACGTCAATACTCAACGCTTCTTCAGCGATAGCCTCTCTTGACGGCGAAAATCATTTTGACTCCGGCAGCCTTCATGACATCTGCGAAGATTTTTCATATGATCCCGACCGAGAGCTTATGGAAAAAAGCCTTCGTGAAGAAACCATGAAGTTTCTTGAGCATTTGCTTGAAAAAGAAAAGCAGATTCTGTTATATCGCTTTTCATTTTATGGTGGGAAAAAATACACGCTTAAAAAGATTGGCGAGCAGCTTGGCATTTCCCCGGAGACCGTTCGGCAGATTGAAATGCGTGCAATCCGAAAGCTGCGTGAGCATGCCGAAGAGCTCAAAGAATACGTTTATAATTAGCGTCGGGCTGCGATAAAACTACCCACTTCCCGCCGCGTGCAACCACGCGGCGTTTTTTTATGATGTGCAATAAGCCGTGGGGGCTATGCTCAGCCAGGGTAGGTTATCTTGACCGCTTGCCCGCGGGTCCGTATCTTGCATGCTGATATGGGAAAAATAGCGGATCGTCGATCTCCCAAAATCAAACGACAACTAATCGTAATTATCCTGTCGGTGATTATTGCTGCTCTTCTCGGGGTGATAGTCGCGCTTCTGCCCGAAGGACCCGGGCAGCCGGAACCTGCCAATACAGCTCCAACTGGGGAAGAAGCACACGAGGAACCGGGTCCTTCTGAGATCGTCAAAAAGGAACCGCCTAAACTCTTTATAATAATTGACGATGTTGGAAATAATCTCAGACAGCTCGACCAATTCTTAAATCTGCCGTTTTCGCTGTCATTTGCCATCATGCCAAAGAGGCCGTTTTCTGAAGAGGCCGCTCGACGCATCCTTGCCGCGGGCCACGATATTATTCTTCATCAGCCGATGGAGCCGGTGGGTGAGGCTGATCCGGGCGCGGGAGTCATTACAACGGACATGAATTACGATGAAATTCATACTCTATTGCGGCAAAATTTGGCTTCCGTACCGGGTGTTGTCGGGATTAATAACCACATGGGATCAAAGGCTACGGCAAATAGGAGCGTCATGGCTGCCGTGCTGGATTTTGTGGATCAAAATGGGCTTTTTTTTGTTGATAGCCTGACAACTGACGACAGCGTCGCTGAACAAGTTGCGGAGGAATTGCAGGTTGAATATGCAAAGCGTAATTCAATCTTCCTGGACAATCATGGTGATATTTCGCTGATCAGAGAGGCGGTTCTGTCCGGAACAAAAATCGCCAGGGAAAGCGGGTACGCGATCTTGATAGGACACGTACAGACTGGAGAACTAGCTCCGGCTCTCGCCGATATGTTTCGCGAGCTTTCGGTCCAAGGCTTTACATTCAGCGGCATTCAAGATTATCAATTTAATTAGCGCAAAGGTTGCGCGTCAGGAAAATATGGAAAGCTCAAAGAGAGGCGAGGGGTGACTATACTCGGGATTGAGAGCAGTTGCGATGAATGCTCAGCATCTGTCGTGCTGAAAGGCAAAGATATTCTCAGCAACGTCGTGGCGAGTCAAGTTGATATCCACAGACCTTTTGACGGTGTGGTACCGGAAATTGCGTCGCGTACCCATACTGAGTGGATACAACCGGTTGTAACTGAAGCGCTAAGGGTCGCCGGCGTTAGGGGTCGCGAGCTCGACGGAATTGCGGTTACAAATCGGCCGGGCCTGATAGGCTCTTTGTTGGTGGGGCTTTCATTTGCAAAGGGGTATGCGTTTGCCTTGGAAAAACCTTTTGCCGCCGTGGATCACATTCGGGCACATCTCTACGCGCCGCACCTGGAGTTCAATATTGAATATCCTTATATAGGTCTCATCGTTTCAGGGGGACATACTATCATTAGCAAAGTTGAAAGTTTTGACCACATCACCATCCTTGGCACCACCATTGACGATGCGTGCGGAGAAGCGTTTGACAAAGTAGCTAAGTTTTACGGATTTGGTTATCCGGGAGGTGTGGCGATTGATCGCCTTGCTAGAAACGGTGACGACGGCTCTTTTTCCTTTCCCGATCCTTCACTGCGCAAAGGTGAACATCGATATGACGTATCGTACTCAGGTCTCAAAACAGCCGTGATAAATCAAATCGACCAGTTCCGAGTCGGCAATGCAGCAAAAACGCCTGAGAATATTTCCGCCTCATTTGAGAAGACGGCTATAGACATCCTGCTCAAGAGATTAATGAGAGCAAAAGAGGATACCGGGATACGTAGGATCGTAGCCGGGGGCGGCGTGGCGGCAAATACCTACTTTCGCGCACGGCTAGCAAATGAAAAAGATCTCCAGGTGTTTCTGCCCTCAATAAAGCTTTGCACCGATAACGGCGCTATGATCGCGGGCATTGGCTACCATTATTTGGCGGAAGGCGGAAAATCAGATTTTAGCGCCAATGCCTATTCGCGGGTCCAAGGATTCAGGCGTACATATCCATAATAGAAATGGCAACGAGCCGGAGGTGTTTTTATGGACGAATTATTTGATCTTAAAAAGGCAATCAGAACGGTTCAGGATTTCCCCAAAAAAGGCGTTTTGTTTTACGATATCACGAGCATTCTCACCAATCCCAAGGCGTTTCACTACTGTTTGGAAAAGATGCGCGTGCTATATGCGGGTGCGGGCTTTGACGCCGTTGCTGCGGTGGAAGCGAGGGGATTTCTCTTTGCGGCACCTTTTGCGTTTGCGGAAAATCTGCCTCTGATTCTGATAAGAAAAAAGGGCAAACTACCAGGGAAAACGTTGACGAAAACTTTTGAGCTCGAATACGGATCGGATGAGATACAGGTGCATAAAGACGATGTGAATCCCGAATCGAAAGTGCTTTTGATTGATGATCTTGTCGCCACGGGTGGAACCGTCGGCGCCGCCGCGGCATTATTGACTGGAGCCGGCGCGCGCGAGATCGAGATATTTTCCGTTGTTGGATTGCCGTTTCTCGACTACGAGTCCGAACTTGGCGCCTATACGGTAACCACTCTAGTAAACTTCCACAGCGAGTGATTGCTTTGAGCATAACACGTCGCTATTGACTAAATCTTGGGCCATCTAGTAGATTGGCCTAGGTTATTGTCCGGTTGTGTAATGGTAGCACGCAAGATTCTGGCTCTTGTTGTGGGGGTTCGAGTCCTCCCCGGACAGCGAGCTTGGTCCCTTCGTCTATCGGCTAGGACGGGAGATTCTCAGTCTTCAAAGATGGGTTCGATTCCCATAGGGACTATCCACAAACCGGCTGGCGTAACGCCGGTCTTTTTTTAACGCTACCGGCCATTCTATTCATACCTGAACCACATTGTTGCGGTCGCCGGGAATTACGAACACTGGGGGGGACATGAGCGAGACATGCTTTCTCGTCTTGGGAGATGGTGCGTATTACCGGGGCCAGGAGTTCGGAAGTCCTTCCCCGGCTATAGAGTCGCTCTGCAACGTAGATATCTCGGTAAAATCGGCCGGTGAGGTTGTCTTCAATACTGGAATGGCCGGCTACCATGAGATTTTGACCGACCCATCTTACACGGGTCAGATCGTTACAATGACCTATCCAATGATCGGAAACTACGGCTCCCTTGATGAATGGTCAGAAATAGGTCCCGAGGCCCCTGAGCGATCCGGAATAAAAGCCGCGGGTCTTGTGGTGCGGCAATTGTACCGAGGACCTATCCCTGCCGGGCGTATCACCCTTGATGAGTTCTTAAAAAGACACGACACACCCGGCATAACCGACATCGACACGAGACATCTCACCTTGAAAATTAGAGATGAAGGAGCCCCGAACGGGGTAATCGTACGGGCGTCCCTTGGCTCGAACCACCTGAAAAAACGTGAGTTGGATTTCTGTCTGCAGGTGTTGGCGGATTTTCCACCAATGATCGGTCGAAATTTGATTTCGAATGTCGGCGCATCGGATCCGGTGACGTATAACGATGGAGGTTCTCCCCACTTACTTCTCGTTGATTGCGGCATCAAGGCTAACATCATCCGTGAACTCGTAAAATTGGGTTGCAGAGTGAGTATTTTGCCTAGCGGCGCATCAAAAGAGGATGTCGGTAACGTCGGGGCGGATGCACTGCTCTTTTCGAGCGGACCCGGAGATCCCGCGGTACTCCGGTCTCAGATCGAATTGATAGCTTCATTTTTGCCCTTGATGCCGGTATTCGGTATTTGTCTTGGGCATCAGCTTATTAGCCAAGCTCTCGGAGCGCAAACGAGAAAAATGAAATTCGGTCATCACGGAGTGAATCACCCGGTACGTGATGAGCTGACAAATCGAGTTTTTGTAACTTCTCAGAATCACGGTTTTGTTGTTGATGAGGAAAGTCTGCCCCACGACGTCGACGTCTGGTTCAGAAACGCAAATGATAACTCGATTGAGGGAATCAGGCATAGATCTTTGCCGGTGCTTTGCGCTCAGTTTCATCCGGAGGCAGCTCCCGGTCCAAGGGACTGCATTTGGATATTTAAAGAGTTTTTGCGGGTAATAGAAGATCATATGGGCAAGGAGTGATTGGTGCCGGCTCGAAAAGACATTAGAAAAGTTCTCATTATCGGGTCGGGTCCGATAGTTATTGGACAGGCTTGCGAGTTTGACTATTCCGGAACCCAGGCGGTGAAAGCCCTCAAAGAGGAAGGCTACCAGGTGGTTTTGGTAAATCCAAATCCGGCCACAGTTATGACAACTCCGGGTATTGCTGACGCCATATATGTAGAACCTCTTACCGCCGAATACCTTAATGAGGTCTTTTCAAAGGAGAAGCCCGATGCCCTTTTGCCGACTATGGGCGGTCAAACGGGATTAAATTTATCAATGCAGCTCTATGAGCGTGGGATTCTAAAGCGCCACGGAGTTGAGGTTATCGGCGCAAGTGTAGAATCCATCAGACTGGCGGAGGACAGGGGAGAGTTCAAAAGAATCGCCGGCGAGATAGGCCTTGATACGCCGCGGTCTATTATGGCGAGCTCTACCGACGACGCCCGTCATTTTTCCCGGGACGTAGGTCTCCCCGTCGTAATCAGACCGAGTTTTACGCTGGGCGGGCAGGGCGGCAGCATAGCGTATACCGCGGAGGATCTCGATGCGCTTGCGGAGCGGGCCCTAGATGAGAGCCCCGTTGGTGAGGCCCTCGTTGAAGAATCCCTCATCGGTTGGAAAGAGTTTGAAATGGAGGTGATGCGAGATAAGAAGGACAATGCGGTGGTAATCTGCTCAATCGAGAACATTGATCCTATGGGCGTGCATACCGGCGACAGCATCACCGTTGCACCCATACAGACGCTTTCTGACCGTGAATATCAAGAGATGCGGACCGCGTCCCTCGAAGTGTTGCGGGCTATTGGGGTGGATTGCGGCGGATCTAACGTGCAGTTCGCCACCAAGCCATCCACAGGCAGGATGGTAATCATCGAGATGAATCCCCGCGTTTCACGGTCCTCCGCCCTCGCAAGCAAAGCCACCGGATTTCCTATTGCCCGATGTTCGGCAAAACTCGCGGTGGGATATACCCTCGACGAGATTTTGAATGAAATTACCGGAAAAACGGTTTCGTGTTTTGAGCCTGCCCTAGACTACTGCGCCATTAAGGTGCCTCGATTTGAGATCGACAAGTTTCCGGGAGCATACACGGAGCTTGGAACTCAGATGAAATCTGTGGGTGAATCCCTTGCTCTTGGAAGAACGTTTATTGAGGCCCTCAACAAGGCGATCCGTGCAGCGGAAATGGGTTATGAAGGCATCGGCGAATTGCGGATTGGATACGATGGCCTCGATAGTATGTTGAACACTTTGCATCCGTTGCGATTTTTCGCTACGTATACGGTCCTCAAACGGGAGGGCAGCCGTGCCCTGGAGTCTCTTTACGAAAAGACCCGCTACGATATTTGGTTTCTCTATCAGCTCCTCGAGCAGATAAAGCTTGAGGACCGGCTCGTGGCGGAGCCGCTGTCGGCCGAGTTGCTTTTGGAGGCAAAGCGATATGGCCTGTCCGACGCACGAATCGCAGAACTCAAAAAAATAGAGGCCGACGAAGTTACCGCGCTCCGAGAGACTGAGAACGTCCATTCCTGCTACCATTTTGTCGATACTTGCGCCGGGGAGTTTACCGCGGAAACGCCGTATTTTTATTCATCGTATGGTGAGGTCGATGAAGGACAACCCCCTCGTGGAGAAGCGGTAATCATACTGGCAAGCGGACCAAACAGAATAGGTCAGGGGCTGGAGTTCGACACGTGCTGCACCCTCGCATCTCTCGGCTTTAGAAAGCATGGGATTGAAACTATCATTGTTAACTCAAATCCTGAGACCGTGTCGACGGATTTTAACATCTCAGACCGTCTGTATATCGAGCCACTGACCGTTGAGCATGTTGGCGAGATCATGCGTAAAGACAAGGTAAACGATATTGTTGTGCAACTTGGAGGGCAGACGCCCTTGAATATGGCCCGAGATCTGCAGAAACGGGGTGCCAATATCATTGGCACTCAGGTAAAAAGCATTTTTGACGCGGAGGATCGGGGGCTTTTCGCCGAACTTTTGCGGAAGCTCAAACTAACCCAGCCCCTGAACCGAATGGCGGGGACAGAGCGAGAGATAATTAACCACTCAAAGGAGATTGGGTTTCCCGTGCTTCTCAGGCCCTCTTTTGTTCTGGGTGGCAAGAGTATGTTTATTGCTTTTGATGTTTCGGAGCTTAATGATTTTCTGCGGAGGGGCATCGAAATAACTCCGGAACGACCGGTCCTCGTTGATCAGTTTCTTGAGGACGCGTTTGAATACGATTTGGACGGGATCTGCGACGGACATAATGTTTATGTGGCGGGAATCATGCAGCACATCGAAGCCGCGGGAGTGCATTCTGGCGATTCGGCCTGCGTATTTCCCCCTTTTAGGTCCGAAGCGCGGGTCCTTGATGAGATGCTTGACGCAACTACAAAAATCGCCCGAAAGATCCGTGTCGTGGGATTCATCAATATACAATTCGCAGTAAAGGACAATAATCTTTACATCCTCGAGGTAAATCCCCGGGCCTCCCGAACAATACCGTTTCTCTCAAAAGCATCCGGTGTTAATCTTATCGAGGCGGTAGTTGAAGTATGGCGGGGAACAGATCTTGAAAAGCAGGGATTAACCAAAAATGGCTTGGGGCAGGGCAGTTGCATTACCGGATGGGCAGTAAAGGAAGCTGTTTTTTCATTTGGTAGATTTCACTCGGTTGACCCAATCCTGGGACCTGAGATGAAATCCACTGGAGAGGTGATCGGCACGGGTGATTCCTTTGGAGAGGCGTATGCAAAAGCCCAGGCGTCCGCCGGGACCGTGTTGCCGGTTTCCGGGAAAGTGTTTGTATCGGTCCATGACCAGGATAAGCAAACGATGCTGCCGATCGTGCGTGAGTTGGTGGAAATGGGATTTCAGATCGTCGCAACGAGGGGGACCGCCCAGTTCCTTTTTGAGCACGGTATTTTTTCAGAAGTAATTCTTAAAATCCATGAAGGCAGACCGAATGTGGTGGATCACATGAGAAGTGGACGCATCAACCTGCTAATCAATACGCCCCTAGGGATTTTTTCTCAAAAGGGAGACGAGATGATCCGCATCGAGGCGGTTAGACGGAGAATTCCATACACCACCACGACCTCGGCTGCACGGGCCGCGACTCAGGGAATCCGATACCTGCGCAGAAATGAAATAAGGGTAAGACCTCTATCAGACAAGACGTCCATGGTGTAAGTGCTTATTGCGCAAAAAAACGCATCAGCAATCAGGCTGAGTCGTCATCCAAGGTATAGTTATTATAATAGTATTCAAAACTGTCAACGATGGCTTCCCAGGAAGCTTCCACAATATTTTCAGAAACGCCTACGGTGTCCCAACTCCGTTCATTATCGGTACTGGTGATAAACACCCTCACTTTTGAAGCAGCCGCTGCTTCCGGATTCAGCACACGGACGCGGTAATCGATAAGGTGTATCTCGCTCAAAAACGGGTTGAGGGGCAAAAGTGCGTCCCTGATGCACATGTCAAGGGTTTCGACCGGTCCGACACCAACGCCGGCGCCCATGATCTGTTTCTGTTCATGGGAGAGAAATATCCGTCCTATCGTTTTTGAGGGTAGATCCCCTGTTTTATATGATTCCAGATGATAATTATTAAGGGTGAAAAGTGGGCTGTACTGATCGAGGCATTTTCTCATGATGAGATCGAATGATGCCTCCGCTGCTTCATACTCATATCCATTGCGCTCTTTTTCTTTGAGTATATCGAGTAATCGAGCTACGACCGCCGAGTTTTTCTCATAGCTGCCGTAACGCGCGATTTTTGTCACTATTGTTGACTTGCCGGCCAATTCTGAGAGAATAATCCTCCGTTCATTCCCCACCAATGAGCTGTCAATATGCTCCATAAGATGGTCCGCCTTTGAGATTACGTCGGCATGTTGGCCGCCCTTGTGGCTAAACGCGGCCTCTCCCACGTATGGCTGCCGTTTGTTGGGAATGATATTTGCCTTTTCTGCAACAAACCTGGAGAGAGAAGTGAGATGCTCGAGCTGCGATCCCATATTAACCGAATACCGAGTCTTTAGGCACAGATTGGGTACAAATACGCACAGATTTGCATTCCCGCAACGCTCTCCCCAGCCGTTTACCGTGCCTTGGGCGTGCATCGCGCCGTTGCGTATACCGGCCAGTGTATTGGCGTCCGCAGTGCCGCTGTCGTTATGAAAATGCACGCCTAACGGCGCCAGCTCATCCATCGGCAAATCCTGCATGATCGCGGCGACATCATGTGGAAGTGTTCCGCCATTTGTATCGCAGAGTATTAGCGTATCCGCGCCGGCCTGGGTCGCTCTGGTAAGTATCTCAACGGCGTATTCATGGTCATCTTTGTAGCCGTCAAAAAAATGCTCGAGATCGAGAAAAACTTCGCGTCCGCAAGATTTAAGATAATCAACCGACTCGGCTATCATATCGAGATTTTCACTGTTGTCTGTTTTCAAAACATGTTTAACATGGTCTTTCCACGCTTTCCCCACAACGATTACCGTATCAGTCTCCGTTTTGAGCAGAGCGTTTATGCCGGAATCCTCTGCCGCATCGTGGCCTGCCTTGCGCGTTGATCCAAATGCCACGATTTTTGCGTGGGAAAAACGCTCGTCTTTGACGCGGCTAAAAAAAGCCGCCTCCTTCTGGTTTGAACGAGGGAAGCCGCCCTCTATATAATCAACATTCAGGTCATCAAGCATATGGGCAATTTGTATCTTGTCCTCAAGAGTATAGCTGACTTCAATGCCCTGCATCCCATCCCGCAGCGTGGCGTCGTAAATTATTACATTTTTCATCGGTTTCCTTCCAAAAAAAAGGGCCGCTCTTCTGGAGAGCGGCCCCTATTATAGGCTTCTATGCTAGCTCCCCCGGCAAATACACCTCATAATTGCGATTAGTATAGCTATGGGGGAAATCCATCGCGTTTTCATGCGATACATATACTCCTCTTTTTTCCAATAGTCAAGCATGTTGGGTTGGCAACGTATTGACCTATAAGTGGAGTATTTCTAGAATCAGGCTATGCATCAGAAAGCGTCTGCTTTTGACCGGCTTGTTACGGGTCTTTCTGCAAATGAACGTTTGGATATGCTAAAAAGGATTCAAACTCAACCTTCCGAGAATAAAGAGCCGTTATTCGAGTCTGAGGCTAGTGAGGAATCCGAGAGTGTGGAAGCTATTTTTTCACGATTAGGCCTGATCCAGAGGATTGTGCTGTTCTTAAAAGCTCTCTTCAAACAGAAGGAAGTAATGGCTGTGCTTGAAGAAACTGTTTTCGAGGGATTTGCCCGGGAAATTGAGACGGCCTACCCGGGGCTGTATACCTATCGAACAAATACCCTCGGGGCTTCATTTGCCAGGGAGTTGCGGGGTTTGCGGGAGGCCATTGATATTTTTTCGCGACCGTTGGCAAAGGCATTCGGTACGCTCAGGGGAGAGTTTTTGGCGTTTCTGGTTGGCATCGAATTCCCGGATTATCAGTCCAGGTTAATCTCGGCTACAAATCCTGAGAATTACATAGATCCCGATAAATCAAAAACTGATTTTGATATTCGCCGTCTCATGGAATCGGATGTCCAAGTAGTTTTCAAAGAAATGAGTGATAGCGATCGGACTATTGTCTACCGCCATGTACGATCGCTCCACTATTTGAATGAATTTGTCTCATTTCCCGTATCAAAACTATTGGGTGCGTTCTCCAACACAGGTTTGGGGGAGACGGCCCCCGTTGGCCAAACTAAAAATGAACTTTTTGAGCTGAGTAACCTCATGGCTTCTCAAGGCCAACCTATTGAAGAGAATCCACTAAAGGCACTGTTTATGTTTGATTTGCAGGAAAAACTTGAGGATCAGAATTCGGAAAAAGTCGAACAGCTGCTTGCCGCGAGCCTGGAAAACGCCTATCAGGGTTTATCACAGATCCGATCATTTAACCGGTCCGTCCCGCTCAAAAAGCTCATTCGGGTGGGTACGCACAATATGAGTTATGGACCGGAACAAGTAGGAGGGGGAGAAGATTGGTTTGTGCTGTACCGAAAGTTCTGGGAAGAACGGCTTGAAAGCTGTATGGATGAGTTTTCATTTACCAACGGCAAAATAAAATTGCTGCGCGAAGTAAATACGCTATTTTCCTTTCACCAACTCGAGCCCGCGGAAAACTATCAGAGCGATCTATTTGAGGAGGATATTCGGGTCCATCTTGAAAATACCATCGCATTTATTAAAACGTTCGTGAATCGCCTTTTTCTTGGAGACATGAATAGAACTATACAGGCATTTATGGTTGATGGTGAGTTCTACAAGCCACAAAATCGTGAGGAATTTGTAGACTCATATGAGGGTATTCACAGAAGCTTGAATGATATTAGTAGAATGGACTCCGAATTAGCTCCTCAGGGCAGTATCGGGAGAGAAATACAGGATATTCGTAACGAGCTCTCCAAACCGGCATTGCGCAGACGAAAAATCGAAACGGTTCTCAAAAATGTGGACACAAAGGCCGAGGAAATTGTAAAAGCTGCTCGTGCCAGTATCAACTTGTTCGTTCGAATTCTAAAAGGTATCCTCTACGGGCAAAGCGGCGGAAAATACGATACCCTTTCAAATATCAGCTATATCGGGGGAACTGATAACGCCAGGCTGATTGGCAGACTTAGTAACATCCTCAAGCAGATTGAAGAAGCCGAACGAATCTTGAATGGATTTTACGATCTCGAAAAGAGCGTACAGTAGAAAATCGTTCATGCATCACTACCGTTTTTTTCCAAAAGAAGGCGATCTTTTCTGCAGGATTACTATACCTTACAGTGCGGACGGCAATGCAACCCGACTTATTTCAGTTGGAGTTTCTACCATTTATGCCGGTGATATGACCTTAGGGCGCGGCCCTGCCCGGAGCCGCTTATTCAAGCATCTTGGAATAGAACAGAAACGCGTGCTTGCTTTGATCCAGAGTCACGGAAAATCGGTGCGCATAATCGATGGTGACACCGACGCCCTTATTCCAGGCGATGGTGCGCTTACCACGGATCGGTCAATCGTATTATCAGTTACGGTTGCCGATTGCCTTCCCGTCTATCTTTATGACCCTTTCAAAGAAGTCTTTGCTCTCGTACATTCGGGATGGAAAGGAACGGGAATTGCTGAAAATGCTGTTGAGATGATGGTTGGCAAGTTTAGCTGCAGGCCCGGGGACATTTCTGCCGTAATTGGACCGGGAATAGGCGCGTGTTGCTATGACGTTCCCGCCGAGCGCGCGCACATTCTTGGCGCATACGGCCCCGGAGTTTCGGAGCTGCGTGGCGATCAATACTTTTTATCTTTGCAGAAGGCAAACATTAGAATATTGGAGGACAACGGCATTCGAGCCATTTCATTGGTAGATCAGTGCACGTCATGCTCATCTTTTTTTGGTTCTTATCGTCGGCAAGGAGCTCAAGGCTTTACCCGAATGGTTGCGGTGATAGGCTTTTTTTAGTAAGAATATTGCCACCATTGGCAGGGGGGAGGTGGACCTCCTGGCGCCACGTTCGAGAGAGCATCAATATAAAGCTCAATAAATTACTATTACGTATGTTTTTTTCTCGTAAAACCTACAGAAAGGTAGGGATAGTCCCTCAGTTTCTGTGCAAATAATCATTTAAAGGGTGTTTTTCGCTGTTGGCACGCAAGTTGTTGCCTATTCAACACGGGATGGTAGAAGAATGAGAAAGCAAATCGGTCTGTATGATCCGCATTTTGAGCACGATGCATGCGGCGTCGGGTTTGTAGCGAATGTGAATGGGAGAGCTGAACACGATATAATCGTAGACGGCATCACGGTTCTTAAGAATCTCGAGCATCGCGGCGCAATGGGCGGTGACGGTAAGACCGGTGACGGCGCAGGAATGCTGGTACAAATTCCCCACAGGTTTTTTCGGCGATGTGTCCAATTTACCCTACCAGATGATGGGAAATACGGAGTCGGCTTTTTTTTCCTGCCGAGTGCAATTGATAATAGGCGGGAGACGATTCAGCTCATAGAAGATACCGTCTGTGATGAAAAAGGCACATTGCACGGATGGCGCGAAGTGCCGGTGGATCACTCATGTCTGGGAGAATTGGCATTAAGTAGAATGCCGGCTTTTCTCCAGATGTTTGTTTCATTTGACGATCACGGGGGAGAGGAATTGGAGCGAAAGCTCTATGTTTTGAGAAAATGCATCGAAAAGTGTGCTGCATCTCGTGGGTTTGATTTGGATGAGTTTTATGTCAACTCCCTCTCGAGCCGCACGATTACCTACAAGGGAATGTTTGTCGCCTCCCATTTTGAAGAGTTTTATCCTGATTTAGCTGAAGAGGATTTTGTCAGCAGCATCGCCCTAGTCCATGCAAGATATAGCACAAACACGTTGCCGTCTTGGTTCTTGGCTCAGCCGTTTAGGTTTATGGCTCATAATGGTGAGATCAATACCTTGAGGCGAAATATTAACAATATGACGGCTCGAGAAACGAGCCTTGTGTCTGATCTTTTTGGTCAGGAGCTGGAAAAGCTTTTCCCAATAGCCAACCCGGATACCAGTGATTCGGCAATTTTTGACAATGTTTTTGAGCTACTTATACATGGCGGGAGGTCCCTCGAGCACGCCCTCATTATGATGGTTCCGGAAGCCTTTGGTATCAAATACCATATATCTGAGGACAAACGCGCCTTTTTCGAGTATCACGCTGCCATCATGGAGCCGTGGGATGGACCGGCGGCTATTGCCTTTTCCGACGGGATCAAAGTCGGTGCAACACTCGACAGAAACGGGCTACGCCCCGGACGCTATGTAATCTCGAAAAGCGGGAAAGTGGTACTGGCTTCCGAGGTGGGGGTGCTCGATATTCCACCTGAGGATGTTCTTGAAAAAGGGCGCCTCGCGCCTGGCAAAATGTTTGTCGTTGACACGCGCCAGAAGCGCGTGCTGAAAGACAACGAGATTAAGTCCTCTATTTCACGACGCAAGCCCTACCGTCATTGGCTTGAGAAGAATAAAATTGAACTCAAGGGGCTGCTAGGAGTACCTGGTCCGGTGCAAGTTGACAGCTCCCGGCTGCCCACAATCCAGCGGACCTTCGGGTACACCATGGAGGATCTCAAGAACATCATCGTGCCGATGATTGAAAACTCCCAAGAGCCGGTAGGGTCGATGGGCAATGACGCGTCCCTCGCGGTGTTGTCGAGAAAACCCCAGCTCCTTTATAACTATTTTAAGCAGCAATTTGCACAGGTAACTAATCCGCCTATCGACCCCTACCGGGAAAACCTTGTCATGTCCCTAATGAGCTTTGTCGGGCGTGAACGCAACTTACTTGGCGAAACTCCCGAGCATTGCCATCAACTAAAGCTGGCACATCCGATACTTACAAATGACGATATTGAAAGGCTACGAAGCACAAGAATTAACGGATATCCGGTGTGTACGGTGCCGATACTCTTTGATCCGACCGCCGGTCCAGGGAGCCTTCAGCAGGCTATTAATATTGTGTGCGAAGAGGCTGAACGAAGAATCGATGAAGGCAATTCGATGGTGATCTTGAGCGACCGAAACGTGGGCACGAATGCCGCCGCCATCCCGGCGCTTCTGGCAACAAGTGCCGTCCACCATTACCTCGTCGGCAAAGGAAAGCGGCATTTGAGCGGTCTGGTGGTTGAAACCGGAGAGGCGCGTGAGGTGCATCATTTTGCCACCTTGGTAAGCTTTGGCGCGAGCGGAATCAATCCATACCTCGCATTCGAATCTATGGTGGATCTTCAAAAGCGGAGATATCTTTCTCAAGAACTGACGCATGAAGAGATGCTCGAGCACTATATTACCGCCATAAAAAAAGGACTGTTAAAAATAATGTCCAAAATGGGCATCTCTACAATCAGGAGCTACCGAGGTTCCCAGATTTTTGAGGCTGTAGGTCTCAACGGCGATCTCGTGGATCGGTATTTCACCAATACGCCGTCTCGCATCGGCGGCATCGGAATAGATACCGTGGAGCGGGACACCGCACAACGGCACCGGGACGCTTTTCAACCGAGGGAAGGAAGGCTTTCGGTGCTCGACTCCGGTGGCGTTCTTCATTATCGCACCGGCTCTGAACAACACCTGTTTTCACCGGAAGCAATCACGCTCCTCCAAAAGGCAACGACAACCGGGAACTACGGCGTCTTCAAGCAATATACTGGGATTATTAACGATCTTAACCGGAATCTATGCACGCTGCGGGGTCTTTTTAAGATCAAGCAGGGAAAGGGAGTCGCCATCGATGAAGTGGAACCAGTTGACGCTATTATTCAGAGGTTCGTAACTTCTGGGATGTCTTTTGGATCAATCAGCAAAGAGGCGCATGAATCCATCGCCATTGCAATGAACCGTCTCGGGTCAAAAAGCAACTCCGGAGAAGGAGGTGAGGATGAGGTCAGATTTTCCCCACGTTCCGACGGAGAAAATGCGAACAGCCGTATAAAGCAAGTCGCATCAGGACGATTTGGGGTCACAAGCGCGTATCTCGCGAGTGCCGGCGAGCTACAGATAAAAATGGCCCAGGGAGCCAAGCCGGGGGAGGGAGGACAGCTGCCAGGGCACAAGGTGAATGAAATCATCGCCAAGGTACGCAGCTCGACGCCCGGCGTAATGCTGATATCTCCGCCGCCACACCATGACATTTACTCCATAGAGGACTTAGCCCAGCTTATTTTTGATTTGAAAAATGCAAATCCGGAGGCACGTGTGTCGGTGAAATTGGTGTCCGAGGTGGGCGTCGGCACCATCGCCGCAGGGGTAGCCAAAGGCAAATCGGACACCGTTCTTATCTCCGGGCACGACGGCGGGACCGGCGCGAGTCCCATTTCATCGATCCTTTATGCGGGCACTCCTTGGGAGATCGGATTGGCCGAGACCCAACAGGTGCTAGTCATGAATAACCTGAGGGATCGGATACGAGTACAGGTCGATGGTCAGATTAAGACGGCGAGAGATGTCATTATCGGCGCTCTTTTGGGGGCCGAAGAGTTCGGATTCGCTACTACAGCATTGGTAACTATGGGTTGCATTATGATGAGAAAATGTCATCTCAACACGTGCCCGGTTGGCGTTGCCACCCAAGATCCCGAGCTGCGGAAACGCTTTCGGGGGAAACCGGAATATCTTGTGAATTTTATGACGTTTCTAGCGCAAGAGGTGCGGGAGCTCATGGCGGATCTGGGTTTCCGAAAGTTTGAGGACATGGTGGGCAGGGTTGATTTAGTCGAAGTAAATGAAGCGGTCGATTATTACAAATCAAAAGGTTTGGACTTTGCTAGGGTTCTGTATCGGCCTGAGGTCCCCACCGGGGGTTCATTGCGCTGCACAAAACAGCAGGTGTTGAATTTGGCGACTTCCATTGAGCCTGAGCTCATAGAAAAATCCCGGCCTGCACTCGACAGGCAAGAGCACGTCAGATTTGATCTGAAGGTAAGAAACTTCAACAGAACGATAGGATCAACATTGAGCTACGAGGTTTCAAAGCGATACGGTGTTGCCGGTCTGCCCGATGACACCATCTCGGTGGATATGATGGGATCCGCGGGACAGAGTTTTGCCGCGTTCTTGGCGCCGGGAATTACCTTCAGGCTCGAAGGTGATGCAAATGACTATTTTGGCAAAGGACTGTCGGGCGGCAAGATAATCGTATATCCGCCCAAAAAAGCGAAATTTCGATCTGAGAGAAACATCATTACGGGAAATGTCAATCTTTTTGGAGCCACATCAGGAGAGGTGTTTATCAACGGCATGGCCGGTGAGAGATTTTGTGTACGCAACAGCGGTGCGTATACGGTCGTTGAGGGAGTTGGGGATCATGGTTGTGAGTATATGACCGGGGGAAGGGTAATTGTCCTTGGAGACACCGGGGTGAATTTTGCCGCTGGTATGAGTGGGGGGATCGCGTACGTGCTCGATAGGAATCAGCTATTTGATACCCGCTGCAACTTGGAGATGGTAGATATAGAGCTCGTGGTAGAGGAGGCCGATATTTACTTTTTAAAGTCATATATCCGAAAACATTTCGAGCTAACCGGCAGTAAAAACGCGGCCCAGATTCTTGATTCATGGGAGGAAACGCTGCCGCTTTTTGTAAAAGTCATGCCCATGGATTATCGCCTCGCACTCGAAAAGCTCAAAGAAAAAGAATCGAGGGAGGCCGAAACCGTCGAGATGACCGAGGAGGTATACACGTAATGGGAAAACCTACAGGCTTTATTGAGTTTTCTCGGCTCAGGGTAACAGATCGCCCTATTGATGTGCGCAAATTAGACTATTGGGAGATACCCCTCAAGCCCAACCAACCGGAATTAGAGAGAGAAGGCGCGCGTTGTATGGATTGCGGAATCCCGTTTTGCCATTCAATGGGTTGTCCGGTGAATAATCTAATTCCTGAATGGAATGACGCTGTCTACAGGGGCCAGTGGCGAGAGGCGTGGGAACGTCTCGAGCTGACTAATAATCTCCCTGAGATCACCGGCCGCGAGTGTCCGGCCCCCTGTGAAACGTCGTGCACCCTGGCGATCAACGTTGAGCCTGTATCGATCAAAAAGCTCGAGCTTTCCATAGTTGAAAAAGCATTTGAAGAGGATTGGGTCGTCCCGCGTCCACCAAAGAAAGAATCCGGTCGTCGGATCGCCGTTGTCGGGTCGGGGCCGGCCGGCCTCGCGGCGGCGCAGCAGCTGCGGAGGATGGGTCATCAGGTGTCGCTTTTTGAGAAATCGGACAAAATGGGAGGCATCCTGCGCTACGGCATTCCGGATTTCAAACTGGAGAAACGCATACTCGACCGCCGGTTGGAGCAGATTGAGCGGGAAGGTGTTGATTTTGAAACCAACGTGATTATTGGTGAAGATCTGTCGGCCCGTTACCTCCAGAGAAAGTACGATGTGATTCTGCTGACCATGGGAGCAGGATCGCCCCGTGATCTGTCGGTGCCGGGGAGAGAGCTCGAAGGGATCCACTATGCATTGGATTACCTTACGCTTTCGAACAAATATGTGTCCGGTGATTTGGCCGAGAAAGATATTATATCGGCATCCGGGAAAACCGTTCTCGTAATCGGCGGCGGGGATACTGGGTCGGACTGCGTTGGAACGGCGATTAGGCAGGGCGCAAAAAAAGTGCAACAGATAGAGATCATGCCGAAACCACCGGAATGGAATGAGCCGCATAATCCACAATGGCCCGAGTGGCCGAACATACTGAGAACCTCTACATCACATGAGGAAGGATGCCACCGGCAATGGTGCATCAACACCTCTCGATTTGATGGCGCCGATGAGCGGGTAAAAAGAGCGGCGTGCACCGAGGTGATTTGGAAAAGAAAAGACCCGGCATCACGACCATATATGGAAGCCGTCGCCGGCACCGATGTCGCAATTGATGCAGATCTCGTCCTTCTGGCAATGGGTTTTGTGCACGTCGAGCACTCAAAGCTCATAGATGACCTATGTCTGGCCCTTGATGAGCGAGGCAATATCGCGACCGACGGATCGTACAAGACCTCTTTAGAGAATGTATTTGCAGCAGGGGACGCGAACACCGGCGCCTCCCTGGTCGTTCGTGCGATAAACCATGGTCGGCGCGCAGCTGCCTCAATAGCGGAGTATCTATCCTAGCGACCATAGAACCAACATGCGACCGTAGCGCAGTCGGGCTACTTGACCCCTCGGTCTTTTTCGTTTACTTTCACCATCTAGTTTTCAGGGCATTTTATGGCGCATCATTCCTATCGCATGCGGTGGCGGATGCGGTTACGTGGCCCTAAGGATTGCATTATGTACGCACTTGTTGAAATAAAGGGAAAGCAATACAAAGCGGAGAAAGGCGGCGTGCTGAAGATCGATAGAATCACTCAGGTAAAGGGCGAGACTATCGATTTTGACACGGTTCTTCTCGTTCGCGGAGATGATTCGGTAAAAGTCGGTACTCCTTACGTTGACGGCGCATCGGTAAAAGCGGTTGTAGAAGACCATGGCCGGGACAAGAAAGTCGTGGTATTCAAATATAAACGTAGAAAAAATTACCGGAGAAAGCGCGGTCACAGGCAGCACTACACTTTGGTTAAGGTTGAGGATATTATAGGCGCTTAGAATCGGGTGGTACGTGTCACGGTGTTATCCGATTTGGCCGGCATAATTCGCAAAGTAACGGCAACGGGCCACGCGGCGTCGCTTGCGAAAGGTAATAACATCGCCTGCGCGGCCGTTACGATTCTATTGAGAACCGCCGTGCGATTGTTTGAAGGCACCGAAGGAGTTACTATCCGCGCCGGCGTGGAGAAAAGAGGGTCTTTGGTTTTTGCGATTCTGGACGTCCGGCATGGATGTGAACAGTATGCAAAAGCCGTTGGAGATTTTCTGCTGGTCGGTCTAGAGGACGTCCAGGCCGAGTTCCCCGATGAATGCGTTGTAACAATTAGGCAATGATAGAGGAGTTCACAATGGCTCATAAAAAAGGCGGCGGCAGCTCAAAAAACGGACGCGACTCGCATAGCCAGCGGCTGGGCATAAAACGATTCGGCGGTCAAGTGGTAAAGGCAGGCGAGATCCTCATTCGGCAGCGGGGCACAAAGTTTCACCCCGGAGATAACGTCGGCAAGGGCAAGGACGACACGTTGTTTGCAACCGCGGAAGGGGCGGTTGTATTTAACCGCAGAAGGGGAAGGCGTTTTGTGCACGTAGAACCCGTGGAAAGCGCGCTATAACTTTACTTTATAAACCTACCTTTTGGCATTTGTAGATGAGACCGTTATAGATATCGCATCGGGAAACGGCGGGCCGGGTTCGGTCTCCTTTAGACGCGAGAAATATGTGCCTCGCGGGGGCCCCGATGGTGGAGACGGCGGCCGCGGCGGCGACGTGATTTTTGTTATTCGAGACAATCTAAAAACTCTCTCACGCATATCGTATACCCATTCATTCAGGGCTGAGAACGGACAGCCGGGCCAAGGAAGAAAAAAACATGGCCGTGATGGAAAACCGGTCATTATTGAAGTTCCCCCGGGAACCGTCATAAAAGATCCAGAGGACGGACTGCTATTGAACGATATGCAGGAGGAGAAATCGTCGGTGTTTTTGAAAGGAGGAAAAGGAGGAAAGGGAAATTCACATTTTGCCACATCTACCCGCCAAGCTCCGCGCTACGCACAACCTGGCCGCCCGGGTGAAACGATGAAGGTGCTATTGGAGCTAAACCTGATTGCGGATATCGGTTTTGTAGGCAAGCCAAATGCCGGTAAATCCACGCTCCTCTCAACACTCACCAATGCGAGGCCTGAGGTGGCCGGTTATCCTTTTACCACGAAGACTCCTCATCTTGGCGTGATGACAGAGAAATTTACTGAGATCGTGTTGGCCGATATCCCCGGCCTGCTGGAGGGAGCGTCGCGTGGAGTCGGCTTGGGACATAGATTTCTCAAGCACATTTCGCGGACGTCGGCCCTGGCTTTCCTAGTTGATCTCTCTGACGACGCCTACCTAGATACATTTCCAATGCTGGCAAATGAGCTCAATCTTTTCCGGAAGAACCTTACAAAAAAGAAACGAATTATTATTGGCACCAAATTAGACGTTGAAAAGTCGAAGGGAAAATTAGACTTATTGAAAGAAGCGCTAGCCTGCGAAAATGTGCTTGGCATCTCTTCTTACACTATGGAAGGGATTGATCGTCTGAGAGCCCAACTCCTCACACTTTCGACGGGGAACCAAAAGGAACAAACAGGATGGGGCCATTCTCCATAGCGACGGTTCGCCACATTGCCCCAAGTCCGAGGCGATTTGCGTGCAAATGACGCTTGATAATGAACATGACAGGAGCCGCGGAGAGAAAGACGGCGGCAGAATCGCAGTGTTTGGCGGGACGTTTAATCCGATACATTTTGGCCATTTGAAAATAGCTCGATGCCTAAAGATTCAGCTCCGCTTTGACACGGTGTTGCTCATACCCGCATTTAAGCCCTCTCATAAAAAGGCGGATCTCACCACCAAGCCGGAGCATAGATTGAATATGTTATACAAAGCCGCAGCCGATATTGAATACCTTGCCGTGGACGACTGTGAAATAAGACGCGAAGGCATTTCCTTTACTATTGAGACGATTTATGACGTGTATGATCGATATCGGCCCCGGGGAAAGCTCGCCTTGGTAATTGGCGATGATCTCTTGGCAGGATTTCACACCTGGAAACGGATGAATGAGCTTTTAGGTATTGTGCATTTAATCGTCGCACACAGGATTTCTCCCGTTGAAAGAGAGTTTAGCTATCCACATGAGTACCTTGACAATCCCATTTTTGATGCTGCTTCCCATGAGATTCGGGAGAGAGTTGCCAACGGATGTAATATTAGCGATCTAGTGCCAAAATCGGTATGTAAGTATATTTTTGATAATGATTTATATAGTCATTTGGCGTAGCCCCCTGAGTCGTTGGGATCAAGATTGACTGGAGGCATCAACATTGGTATCCTAAGCGTCGTGATCAATCGGTCGGCACACCCACATGGCAGGAAGTAATCGCAAACAGGGCTTTGACAAAGGGATAATTGTACTTGGCCTGATTGTGCTTATACTCGTTGCTTCATCCATCATCCTATACACGCAGCTCCGTTCGGATAAAATCACTTATGATATCAAGGATGAAAGGTCGATAACTATTCTCTTTATGGTACATAACCAAGATGGCCTGGTTTTTTCTGAGTTATTTCTGTACCAGCCCATGACGGGCAAAGGAGCTCTTTTTGACGTCCCTGGTTCTTGGGGAGACGTCATAGATTCACTTGAGCGCATGGATCGCATAGACGTTCTCTATAGGGCTGGAAATCCATCATCATTCAGAGAAAAGGTGTCAGTCCTTTTTGGTATTGAGATACCCTATTTTATAGATTTAAATGTGTCGGGCGTGGAGGACGTGGTGGATCTCCTTGAGGGTTTAGAGGTTTTCATCGCAAATCCTGTGGAAATCAAAGAAGAAGATCAAATCATTTTAGTTCCTTCGGGCAGCGTAGTGCTGGACGGGAAAAAGACGGTGAGTTTTGTATCTTTTGTGGACGCAAATGAATCGGATCTTGAATACCGCGGGCGGCATCAGAAGTTTTTGCAGGCGCTTCTAAAACGGTTGAGTGAAAAATCGGAGTTTATTCGGCATGCGGACGTTTTTACGATTTTTTATGGTGCGTTGAATACTAACATTGGTCGCCGGGCGTTCGATTCCTTGATCAAGGAAATGGGTAGCCTAAACGCTGACTACATCGTGTCAAAACCGGTTCATGGAGATAAGGTCACTGTTGACGATCAAGTGTTGCTTTTTCCACACTTTGAGGGCAATCTCGTGAGAGAAAGCGTGCGTCAGACACTTGAATCTCTTGCCAATACTGAGGTTTTCAGTGAGGACGAACTTACGGTTGTCATTGAGATACTGAACGGAACCGAAAAAACGGGCCTTGCATCCAGGACGGCACAATTATTTGCAAATTTTGGATACGAGGTGGCAAGGATAGGAAATGCGGGGCGAGCCGACCTTGAAACGACTGTAGTTATCGCCAGGTCTGATCTCTCGGCGGCTCAGAGACTGGCGGCATTAATTAAATGCTCAAATGTGGAGCAGGAACAAACTGTATCGTCTGAGATGGGAGCCGAAATTTCCCCAGAGGCGATAGATGTTACAATTATCTTAGGATTGGATTTTGATGGAAGATACTGCAAATAAGAAAACGGTTATGGAAATCGCTACACTTCTTGAGGAGCATAACGGTCGGGACATCGTGGTGCTCGATATCAGGGAACAGAGCAGTTGGACTGATTACTTTATCATAGCGACCATCGGTAGCAAGGCTCACATGCGGGGATTATTACGGTATGTACACCAATATTTATCTGACCATTCAATAAAGCCAATGCACCCGCACAAACGCGCTAATGATGATGGTTGGATATTGTTGGACTGCGGAGGTTTTGTAATTCACCTTATGAGCAATGAAACGCGTGGGTTTTACGAACTGGAGCGGCTGTGGTATTCCGGAACAGAGTTATATCATTCGTCAAAGTCATCGTAGTCTAATCCATCGTCGTAATCAAACTCCTCACTTTCTTCCGAATGTTCCTCGTCGGGTTCAGTGGATTCTTCTTGTACTTCTTCCTCCTCCTCTTCAAAATCATCGTCTTCTTCGTAATCATCGAACTCGTCGGTCAAGTCATCGTGAAACTCGTCTTCTATGTCTTCTTCCTCATCAAACTCTTCATAGTCATCATTGTAATCGTCATCATAGTCGTCAAAGTTTTCATCGTAGTCGTCAGTGTCGTTAAAGAATTGAGTTATCTTAATTCGCTCCCTGTACCAGGAGTCATAAAATTGAAATAGCTCCATGTTCGGGACCTCCAATAAGATGATCCAAGCGTAATCGAGCGCATTACCGAGTCAATCTACGGTGAAGATATTGATCATGTCAACAACTTTTCTGCATGATATCCTATATTTCGTCAATACATTTTGGGTATAACATGAAAGTTTTATCTCCTGCTAAGATAAATATTTATCTTCATATTGACGGCGTGCGCAACGATGGTTTCCATGATCTTGTGTCGCTGTTTCTCATGGTTGGTCTGTATGATGAAATCTCGATTCATGCGGTACCTGGGAGCAGGGAAATCACCGTCGTCGGCAATCCCTCCGTTGCCGTTGAGCACGACATTATGAAACTAGCGGCGGAAAAGCTGCTTGGATTTATCGACACATCAGCAAAAGTATCGATTGCCATAAAAAAGCGGATCCCCATTGGAGCCGGCCTCGGCGGCGGCTCAAGCAATGCGGCCGCGGTCCTGCTCGCATTGAATAAAATCGTTCACGGTGGGGTGCCTATGAGGGAATTGAGAACTATGGCGGCTGACCTCGGCAGTGACGTCCCGTTTTTTCTCGGAGGACCCGCGGCTATTGTCACTGGCCGAGGAGAAAAGGTCGAAACCGTGCAGCCACCTACTACGTGGAAAGTGGTACTTGTCCAACCCCGGTTCTCAATCAGTACGGCCGCGGCTTTTCGATGGTACGCTAAGTGGATTTCATTATGTCCTGAGCGATGCGCCCCATTGGATGCCGTACGACTAAAAAGCACATTCTTGCAGAAACCGCCGGGCGAGTGGGAGTCACATAACTCCTTCAGCAACGTCTTACATGACAGATTCCCGGAATATAGAAGAATTGAGCGCGCGATAGTGGAATCCGGTGCAAGTTTCGTATCCATCTCCGGCAGCGGCTCAGTAGTTTATGGCATCTCGGCAACTCGGGATTTTTCAGATTCGGCGCTCAATAAACTCGGCGGTTGTAGATGGTGGATAAAAGAAACGCTTGCAAGAACTCCATATGCCGTATTAAACTAAAAATGACTGTATCCTGAGGGGGCGAAGGAGGGTCCAATGGACATTACTGATATTCGCATCCGCAAAGTTGCCGCCGATGGAAAACTCAAGGCATATGTGACGGTGACCTTTGACGACTGTTTTGTGGTACACAATGTAAAAGTCATTGAAGGCAAAAACGGTGCTTTTATTGCCATGCCCAGTCGTAAGACAAAAACAGGAGAGTACAAAGACGTTGCGCATCCCATAAACTCTGATTTCCGCGGACATTTACAGGCTATAATTTTAGAAGAATATGAAAAAGTTGAAGACGAGGCCGGCGGTGAGATGATGCCCGGCGCCGACAACCAGGCAGGTGAAGACGACACTGCCTCGTGACGCAAAAGCGTACCCTCTCATTTATTTGCGAGGCGCGATTTCATCCATAAATAGCTCGTTTTTTCTTGCCTAAATCGGACGTTTCTGCTATTTCTTGACATACTCATTTGGCACTAGTGTGGAATCCGTGCCGGCGGTTGACCTCAACTGTATTGAGCTGGATAACCTTGGTGGCTATATTGGGACGTCGGCAAGTGGTAAGCCACCGGTTTTTGGTACCGGCATACGCAGGTTCGAATCCTGCCGTCCCAGAAAATACTATTCTTTGAGAGGATTTTTGATGGAACAAAAGACTTTGAACGCCACCATACGCACGGAGCTCAAAAAAAATGCGTCCGGCCGTCTCCGGCGTGCCGGAAAAATACCCGCCGTTATGTACGGACATAGCGGCTCTTCCCCAGTAGCCGTAGACGCGTTGGAGTTTCAAAGAAAGTTTAAGAGAATTTCAGAGAATACCATAATCAATTTGCAGGTTGACGATAAAGGTTTCGATGTCCTGGTAAAGGACTATGAAGAAGACATCTTGAGCGGCAAAATCATGCATATCGATTTTTACGAGATAGAGCAAGGCAAAATACTCAGGGCAAATATCCCGGTGCGCCTTCAGGGGACGGCTACAGGAATGCGGGAGGGCGGTATTCTTGAACAACTTATGCATGATATTGAAGTCGAGTGCCTGCCACAGGACATTCCGGAGACCGTCGTTGTCGACATCAAGGAGCTTGATGTCGGGTCGGCGCTCCATGTGTTCGATATTGAACCCCCAGATAATGTCAAATTTCTTGCTTCTGATGATCAGGTAATCGCAATAATTACTACCGCCAAGGAAGAGATAGTTGAAGAGGTTGAAGAAGAGCTTCTTGAGGGCGAATTACTTGAGGGTGAGGAAGGTGAAGTCGCAGAAGGTGAGGATCAGGAAGAGACGGAGGAATAATCTCTGGCTCTCGTGATCGTAGGCCTAGGGAATCCGGGCCCCCGTTACAGAGATACGAGGCATAATATCGGGTTTAGAACGGTGGATTTTCTTGCCGCCGGCCGGAGAATTAATCTCCGTCGACCTTTTTTTCGACCCTACGAGATTGGTGCAGATTCGCAGCGCAAAGGCGAATTGGCTCTTGTGAAACCCCTTCAATTTATGAATAACTCAGGGTTGTCGCTCCCGGGGATACTCAAAAAACTCAACAGTTCACCGGAACGGTTGTTGGTCGTGTGCGATACGCTGGATCTGGAACCCGGAGTTTGCAGACTGAAACGTAGGGGAAAGGACGCCGGCCATAATGGGCTAAAATCAATTATAGCCTGTTTAGGCACCGACGAGTTTATGCGGCTGTACATTGGAATTGGTCGGCCGGCCTTTCCGGTCGACGTCGTCGACTGGGTGCTGGGCATCCCGGACGATCAAGAAAAACGGACCCTTCACCTATCGGTAGAGCGTGCTGCTCGGGCCATCGAGCTACTTCTTGATCATTCGATAGAATATGTGATGAATGAGCTCAACAGAAAGGCTGACAAAGCAAATTAAGGAATCCCTCGCATTTGTTGAAAATGCCGGTGCGAGGGCAGGTAGTGATATTTTGGTGGCTTTTTCAGGCGGCCCGGACAGCCTTTGCCTGCTCCATCTGCTCGCAACCCATGGTACGGTGCTTGGGCTTAAACCCGCAGCCGCGTATTTTAACCATAACCTGAGGGGTAAGAACGAATCCGATGAAGAGGAGCACCATGTTACGACATGTGCTGGGCGATTAAAAATACGCCTTTACACTGAACGTGCCGCCGTAGGCGAGATCGAGGAGTTTTCCAAAGATCATCGAATATCGACGGAGGAGGCGGCGCGCATAAAGCGGTACGATTTTCTGCAACGCACGGCTGCAGATCAAACCTTTCATTTCGTCGCCACCGGCCACACTTTAGACGATCAACTCGAAACTCTCATACAGCGCTTTTTTCAAGGATCAGGAGTGAGGGGTTTGTCGGGGATCCCGAGGGTTAACGGAAGTGTTATCCGTCCGTTGCTTACCTGGAAAAAGCGCCAAGTTCTTGAGTATTTAAATTCGCATGGGCTTGGCTTTTTTCTAGACTCATCGAATTTATCCTATCAATTCATGAGAAATCGAATACGGCATGAAATAAGTCCCATGCTTGAGAGAATATTCGGCGGATATGAGAAGGCGCTATTATCCCTCTCAGAGAAAATGCAGCTCTCTGAGTCCTTCATCAATGCTCATGTTGAAAACGACATCAGGTGGGAGCGGGTGAGCGGTGGGTATCGGGTCTCCCTCTCCTCTTTCATGCATGCTCACCCGATTATTCGCATAGAATCGGTCCGTACCATATATAATGAGATGGGTACAAGCTCATACCGGACACGGCGACTGCCGTTTCGATTCACTAAAGGGTTAGCTTTCATCGGCGAGACGACAAATAATAAAGTGTTGCTTAGCGGCCACGGATTTTGTTTGCGCATCCTTGGCGACTCCGTTTTTTGCGAGCAGGATGTTGTTTTAAAACAGGAAAAAGGGTACTTTATTGTAGTAACAGGAAAAGAAGAGAATGGTTGGAGCCTGTTTTGTTCTAAACCGAGGCTTCATGTTGAGCGCCGACCTAGTTTGGAATCGGACAAAACGCTCGGAGCATTGCCGGTCCAATATTTACACTTTCCATTGGTTATACGATCACGCAGGGAAGGAGACGAAATTCGGTTTCTCAACGGAAAAAAATCCCTTAAAAAGCTGTTTAATGAATGGAAAGTGCCGCAGGAGAAGCGGTGGATGATACCGGTGTGCGAAGACTGCACAGGTATAAGGGCAGTCATCGGCAGCGTTATTGGGTATGCGGACAGGTTGTGGCGGATACCGGCGCAAACCGATGGCCTTTCAATCTTGACATTATCAATAGTAGATAGGAGAGAAAACATTTGAGTAACCAGGACAATCGGAACGAACCTGGAAACAGAAATAATAAACCAACCCGCTTCAATTTTGGAAACAACAGGTTTGCCCTTTTCTTCTTCGTATCCCTTATTGTGATGTTCATTTTTCTATTCGCCGTTAATAATCGCGGCACATCAAATGAGATCCCGTATTCGGTTTTTTTGGGACGCTTAGACCAGGGCCAGATAGAAGAGGTAAAAATACTCGACCATAATGAAATTCAGGGAAAGCTAAAAGATGTAGCCGGAGAGCTGACATTTTTCAAAACGAATATACCTTATTACCATGATGATCTTATGCCTCTGCTCTTGAGCAAGGGGGTTAGTATCAGCGGCGGAGCAAAGAGCGTTTCACCGTTTCGCGTAGTGCTTGAGTTCATACCGTGGATTTTGGGTTTTATATTTATCTGGTTTATGTTCCGCCAGGTGCAAGGGAGCGGTAACAAGGCTTTTTCTTTTGGAAAGAGCCGCGCCAAGCGGTACCTGGAGACCACCAAACGGATAACATTTTCGGATGTCGCAGGGCAAACTGAGGCCAAATTCGAGCTTCAGGAGGTGGTGGAGTTTCTCAAAAATCCCGGCAAATTCACAAAAATCGGTGCCCGGATTCCGACGGGAGTTCTCCTTGTAGGTATGCCCGGAACCGGGAAAACATTGCTAGCCAAAGCGATAGCCGGAGAGGCTAATGTTTCCTTTTTTCATATTTCCGGGTCGGATTTTGTGGAGATGTTTGTGGGCGTCGGAGCCAGTCGTGTAAGAGACCTCTTTGAGCAAGGGAGAAAAAGCGCGCCGTGTATTTTATTTATCGATGAGCTTGATGCCGTCGGGAGAACGCGCGGAGCGGGCTACGGCGGCGGGCACGATGAACGAGAGCAAACCCTCAACCAAATGCTTGTGGAAATGGACGGGTTTGACACCAAAGACGGTGTGATTATTTTAGCTGCTACAAACCGACCGGATGTACTCGATCCGGCCTTGCTCCGCCCTGGTCGTTTTGATAGGCAAGTTGTGGTTGATATGCCGGACGTCAAGGAGCGTGAAGCGATTTTGCAGATACATTCAAAGAAAATCCCGCTTGGCTCAAACGTCGATCTTGCCAGGCTTGCACGCGCTACACCGGGTACTTCCGGAGCGGATCTCGCAAATCTCGTAAATGAAGCCGCGCTCTTTGCAGCGCGAGAAAATAAAGAAGTCGTTGCAATGCAGCATTTTGAGTCCGCACGCGATAAAATATTATTGGGCATCGCGAGGAAATCGAGGGTCATAACCCCTGAAGAAAAAAGAATGACGGCCTTTCACGAGGCAGGACATGCACTTCTTCATTACTATTTGAAAAACGCCGATCCATTGCACAAAGTAACCGTGGTTCCCCACGGCCAGGCGCTTGGATTGTCTCTCTCGATCCCTGAAAAGGAAACTTTTTCTCGAAGTAGAAGTTGGCTTCTGGACAGGATTAAGATCACCATGGGCGGCTACGTTGCAGAGCAGATTATATATCACGAAACTTCGACCGGCACTAAAAATGATATAGAGCAAGCTACGGAAATGGCGCGTAGGATGGTGTGTGAATGGGGTATGAGCGCGGACTTGGGTCCGGTCTCATACGGAAAAGAGGATGAACCGATTTTTCTTGGGAAAGAAATTGCCCGGCATAAGGATTATTCAGAAAAAACCGCGAGAACGATCGATGCGGAGATTACGAAGATCATTTCAGATAGCCTTGAAGAAACAAGGGAAATACTCACGACCCATCGTGAACAGCTCACAAAGTTGGCAGAGACACTCATAGAGAAGGAGACCCTCGATGATGAGGAAATACGCAAGCTCCTTGATTTGCCGGATCGTCGAGCGACCGATGGACCTGCGTAGAGCAAAGGTCTATATATTCTGTATCATTGTACCCTTGTTGCTCTCCGGATGCTCGAGCACGGGGCAGTATGTCGCTACTCCGGCCCTCACTGAAGTCACCGTCGACCAGATTGAGGAGGATATTCAATCGGGAGATCCCTTCCGGGCATTGCAGCATATATCGCTCCTTGAGAAGGGTGAAGTCCCGGTTCCAGCCTCGACCTTGGAAGCTCTCCAGGAGGATGCAGCTCAGATACTCGTCAGTCTGTTTGAGGATGCCATTTCTAACAAGGATTTCCGCACTGCTCGCTCACTGTTTCTCTCATCTCGGTTGGTTTTTGGCAAGAATCAATACGCGGAATGGACGGCTGAAAAATTGATTCAGGCGGAGGCAAAGCAGCTTCTTGCCCGAGGTGAAGCCGTACCGGCCCTTATAACCCTGGCAAATGCCGGTGCCATAGCCGGCCTTGATTCAGGCGATGTTGAGCTCTTTCAAACCGCGGCCGGCGAGCTTGGATATGGCTCATTATTTGTCGCTCTTTCCAATCTAACCGAAAGCTCGGGGGAAGCTGATTATGCGTTGTCCCCGCCTAAAACATCATCAATGGTTAGTGGAACTGTTACGATACTCGTAAACAAAGGGATTAGGCTCGAGCGAGGTGTGGGATATCCGGACAGCGTAATCGGCAGTGGTTTTTTTATCGATCCTCGTGGATACATTCTCACCAATTATCACGTAATTGAGAGCGAGGTAAATCCCGAATATGAGGGATTTTCGCGGCTTTATATCCGCCCCGCGGGTTCGGAGCATGATCGTATTCCGGCGCGAGTAGTGGGGTGGGACAGCGCCCTGGACGTTGCTCTCCTCAAAACTGAAATACGGGCGGATTTCCATTTCCCCATAGTGCTCGATATTTCATATAGCCCGGGGGACAGAATTATGGCAATAGGGTCGCCCGGCGGCCTACACAATACCGTAACTTCAGGGATCGTATCTGCGGTCGGGCGGCGATTCTTGCCTTTAGGAAACGCGGTGCAGGTTGATGTGCCGGTGAACCCGGGCAACAGTGGTGGCCCACTCATAGATGAGTATGGTCGGCTCATTGGCATCGTTTTTGCCGGTATTGAGCAATTTGAGGGCATTAATTTCGCCATTCCTGCCGATTGGATTGCAGAAGTTGTGCCTGAGCTCTATCTCGGCGGAATGGTGGATCATTCGTGGTTGGGCTTGGCGGCCGAGGAAACTCGTCGTGGGTTGGAAGTGTCCTTTGTTATGCCGGATGAACCTGCTTATCATGCCGGGATTATGGCGGGGGATTTAATTACGGTCGTTAACGGCGACGCTTCCCAGACGATAGAGGAAATCCAAAGGACGTTGCTTCAGCTTGAGGCAAACACCCTTGTGAGTGTGCGCTGGACGAGGGACGGGGAGCCATCTGAGGGAATTGTTTCTCTTGGGTCCAGGCCGGAGTTTCCGATGGATGTGGCCCTCAAGCGAGATATCTATACGAGGATAATTCCGGTGCTTTTTGGCATGACGGTAGAAAAAACCGGCAACTATTTCTGGGATTCATCGTATGTTGTAAGTCGGATCTTTCCCGGAGGATTAGCGGATGAAACCGGGCTTTCGGTGAATGATCCCCTTAAAATCATGCAATGGGACGTGGATGAAGAAAACCGTGTCGCATATATGCAGATCGTCATCAAGAAGCGGAAGGCCGGATTTATTGAGAGGGCCATACAGCTTGTAGCTCATCTGGACGTAAATAACTTTCTGTGAGGCTTACCGCACCTTATTTTGTTGATAAATCATTTTAGTTTTTGTATGGTGGCACTCCATGGATACGCAACGGGACTTCATAAGAAACTTCTGCATCATCGCGCATATTGATCATGGAAAGTCTACCCTCGCAGATCGCTTTATTGAAAGCGGCCAAGTAATTGCTGAGCGAGATATGGTAGACCAAGTTTTGGATAACATGGATATCGAAAGAGAGCGCGGAATTACCATTAAATCACACGCAATCACTATCCCCTATTCGGCCGAGGACGGACACCTTTACCAGCTCAATCTCGTTGACACGCCCGGTCATGTCGATTTTACCTATGAAGTTTCCAGAGCGCTTTCGGCATGCGAGGGTGCGTTGCTGATTGTTGACGCTACTCAGGGAGTCGAGGCACAGACGCTATCGAATATGTATTTGGCCCTTGAGCATGATTTGGAGATTATCCCCGTCATCAATAAAATCGATCTGCCCAGCGCGGACATAGATTTTGCATTGCGACAGATTGAGCACGATCTCGGACTTGATCCTCAGGATGCTGTTGCTGTTTCGGCCAAAGTTGGTACAAATATTGGCACGCTGCTGGAAACACTTGTACATACCATACCCCCACCTAAGGGTAAAGAAGAAGACCCGTTGCGCGCCCTGATTTTTGATTCCCATTACGATCCGTACCGGGGCGTTATCGTCCACGTTCGCGTATTCACAGGGAGGCTTGCAAAAGGGGTCGAGATTAGGCTGATGTCAAGCCGGAAACATTATGAAGTAGAAGAGACCGGCATATTTAAGCTAAAGAGGGAAATAACTGCCGGACTATGCGCGGGCGATGTAGGCTACTTGGTTGCAGGAATCAAGAATATCGGCGATGTGCGAATTGGTGATACCATAACGACGAGCACACTCGGTTGTGAGGAGCCGCTGCCCGGATTCAGGGAGGTAAAACCCGTTGTATTTTCGTCCATTTATCCGATAGATGCCGACGATTATGAGGAACTTCAGACTTCTCTGGCAAAGCTCAAGCTCAATGATGCATCTCTCGCGTATGAACGCGATTCATCGGTGGCGCTTGGGTTCGGTTTCCGCTGCGGATTTCTCGGACTGCTCCATCTTGAAGTTGTGCAGGAAAGGCTCGAGCGGGAGTTTGGACTTGCGGTGGTTTTTACCAGCCCCTCGGTTAAATATATGCTCGTCCTCAACAACGGGTCGGAGGTGGTGGTGGATAACCCGGTGGAATATCCGGATCCCTCGACTATACAGCAGGTGCAGGAACCATTCATACGGGCAATCATCATTACCCCGTCCAATTTTTTGGGAAATGTGATGAACCTGTGTTTGGAGAAGCGGGGCCTGCAGACTAACCTGACCTATCTGGATGAGAAGCGGGTAGAGCTTGCCTATGAGCTGCCCCTTGCCGAGGTACTGTTTGACTTCTACGATCGGCTGAAATCAATTAGCCGCGGCTACGCTTCATTTGACTATGACCTCGCCAACTATCGGGACACCGATCTGGTACGCCTTGATATTCTGATAAACGGAAATCCGGTGGATGCGCTGGCAAGTCTAATCTTCCGCGACAACTCGGCCGGGCGCGCGAGGCAAATATGCAGGAGTCTCAAAGATGAGATACCTCGTCAGCAATTCAAGATTCCCATCCAGGGGGCAATAGGGTCACAGATTATTGCACGTGAGACAATTTCGGCGTTGCGAAAGGATGTCACCGCCAAATGCTACGGCGGGGACATAACGAGAAAGAGAAAGTTGCTGGAAAGGCAAAAAGAGGGGAAAAAGCGTTTAAAGATGATTGGCAACGTGGAATTACCTCAGGCGGCTTTTCTTTCGGTGCTCAGGACTGAAGAGTGACTAGTTCTCGTCCGCGGAGAAATCGTTCCTTATACTCGGCGGCCGATGCCAAGAAACGCATCAAAAAGCTCGCATCTAGGTTCTTCCATGTGTGAGAATCCGGGAATCCGACAAACACGTAATCCAGCTTGGTGAGCAGTCCGAGCAGCTCAGTCCTCTTCTCAGAACTAAGGGAGGCGAGACCGGGTCGTGATATCGACATGGACGCTTGATCGATAAGATTGATTTCTCCGCTAAAAAACTCTGCGATTTTCCCGCGTGATGGCGCTTGGTCTATGGCCGAATAATCGGGCTTGGTCCACCGGTGTCGCTGATGCTCCCCTAGTAGTTTCGTCAACTGCACATCATCCACATGAGCAATATCCAGCGTAATGCCTAGCCGACGCATATCATAAATGCCCGGCTTTCCGTGCAGCATTTCCGCCAACACCTCCCCGTACGAGTAGAGAACCGGATCGCTCGTAATCCTGCACCCCCGCAAATCTGTCGTACGAACCGGAGAACGGTCGAATGAGCGTGTGTACCAGCCGACAGGGACCCTCCTAGTGGTCCTTGTCAAAGAAAGCAGATGTGACGGGCTGCCGCGTGCATGCGGCTTGCCACATGTGTAGCAAAAATCCAAACCGGTGATTATTATTGGAGCGGCGGTCAGCCGCAATGCAATCTCTACTGCGGCGACGCCAACGGACCCGAGCGCCGGCAGCGAAGGTGGGCAAATGCCGGCCTGTTTTAGGCGAGCCAGAATTGATACATCGGCAAACGTTGACAGCATAAAATGGCAGGTACAGGTGAGGTTTTCTAAAACCGCGGGATGGGATGTAAGATCACAAATGCAGGTAAGGTGTTTGCCACCATGATTGATAAAGTCCATCGCGTTTGCGATCTGTGATTCAAGCACGAGAGTAGCGTCGGGCTCGAGTCCTGATTCGAGGATCACAGGCAGCGCAGTGTCTACGGCAAACAGAAAGAAATGTCTTCTATTGCGTCGCAGGTAGGGCAGGGAATATTCCAGGCTTTCACCAGCTCCGGCGACAACCACGGGTAGCGTCGTCCGCGGAAGTGCCGTCTGCAGGCTCGACCAGTTGCGGGAAAGGTTTTTTATCATGTTCGCGATCCAAAGCCTACTCATATGCATGAGAGTCATCTGGTTTCGCCAGCGCCGCTCGATTGAACGTTCCAAAGTGCGGCGGATATCGTCATATTGTGATTTGTAGAGCGAATAGCCGCCACTGAGCGGAACCATCGCAACACGCCTAAAGCGCGTTGCACCAAGTCTGTTTACGTGGTGGGCAACCTGTGTCGGGCTTGAAGATCTAATGTATGAAAGTTTCTCATGTTTTAGCAATTCCGTTGGCGCGTAACGAACCGAGAACTTCATAAGATTCTGATCAAGCTCGACGCAGAGTATATATGAGCCGGAGCTTAGTCGATTGATGAGGTGCTTTACGCCATAGAAAAGGATAGGTGAAGGTACTAAAATTAATGAATCTGGCCAAAGAGCAGCGTTATCTGCAACGGCATTAGCCCGTGCTTCCGGCGATCTGCTTGAATAGAGCAGCCGACCCGAATATGCTACCGAGGTTCCTTCCTCAGCTGCAATCATCCGAGGCTTGGGCGTCCCGCTCGTCACTGAGTCAGAAAAATCTCTGAAAAGACCTTGGTAAAATTATCTTCAAGCATATCAGAGACAAAAACGAAATTCTGAAAATCTTGCTCGTTGTACTGCTGCACTATGTAAGGATAATAATCCTCCAAAAAGCTCAGGTCCTCCTCTGAGACTGCGCGGGCTTCCAACATTGAAAACACCCCGACGGTATCATTCAAGATGAGAGGGTTGGAGACTTGGCCCTCCTCTATTGAAAACAGCTCTAAAAAAAATGCTTCATTATTCACAGCGCCGCTCAGATCCTGAGTTTCATCGGTGCTTTTGATTTCTCCCATAAAAAATGTATTGCCATAATTGATTGGAAAGCTCTCAGTATTATACACAGCGAAGGAATTTGCAGAGGCGGCGTCTTGGAAGCCTGACTCCTGGGCGCTGCTTTTAAACTCCTCAGCTATTGAGATGATATAGTCTTCAATCTTGCCTCTTTCAAATCTCGTCATATATGAACGGACGGACTCTAAAGTTTCTATGTCCGATAGGTCGGCGTCTACCGAGGGCGAATCTATTTTGAAGAAAATCCATCCAAAGCTCGTATCATATATCTGGCTGATATCATCCTGCGGAAGACCGAAAAGCGAGTCCAAATTCCCGGCATCGGTGAAGTCTGCTGAAAGGGAGTGATACGTTCGCCATCCCATGTCACCGCCCTTTTCGGAAAACGCGTCATTCGAGTAGTTTTTTGCCTGGTCCTCAAACGTCGCCGCATTATCTGTGATTTGCCGCCTGATTGCCTGCGTCTCTGCAAGCGACGACTTTATGGTAATTCTACTCAGCTTGATTTTACGAAAAAGATGCCGGTATTCTTCTCCATACTCGGCTACTTGCTCATCGGGAAAGTCACTGTAGCTAAACAGCACATACTCAAATGAACGTTCCTCGGAAGCCATGCCTTTGAGAAATACCGCCTCCTTTGAGCTCGTCACGCCGTTTCTAAAAATATCCTGCAGGTACTGCTGATGGAGCAGCTCTTCCCGATACAGCCCGCGGTACCGAAATCTTTCCGAGGAAGGCGTGTTCTTATAGCGCTCCTCATTAAAGGCTCCGTCCACCATGTACGGCCCCGAGGTGAGCAGCATCTCATCGATTCTGTTGTCAGATACATGAAGCCCGGCAGATCCGCCATCCAGCAATATTGCTGTGTGGAGGACCGTGTTGTCATAGGCGCCCTTCCATACCCTATACGCCTGCCATTCATAGCTTTCTGAACTTGCGCTAGTCCCCAGCTGGTCGTACAGATAATCTCGCTGCCTGGAAAGGTAGTTTCCCGGAACGAACTCTATGTCCTTTTTACCATATCTGCCGAATACAATTGCTCCGCCTTCACCCAGCCGTCCAAGTAGCGGCCCGCCAATAAACGTTATTATAACGATGACCAGAATTGCTACGGAAAATGCGTAAATTAGCGGGTGTCTCCTACGCTTCTCCGCGGTCGTAGTCTTGGCTTCTTCAGCCTTTCTCTTTGCTTTGAATCGATTTTGATCCCTTGACGACATATGTGACCCTTGCCATTGATGTGAGCACAACATAGCACGTGGCCACCCCTGTGTCAATTCTGTACTTGACAAGCTGTTGAGCCTTGATTATAGTAGGCACGCATTTAGGGGGCGTGGCGAAGGTGGTTTATCGCGCCGGCCTGTCAAGCCGGAGACCGCGGGTTCAAGTCCCGTCGCTCCCGATAAATCCCTCAAAGACTTACCAGTTGGTCCGGGGATTTTTTTTTCTGCGGAATAATAGAAACATGAGCAATTCTGTGGACTACGGGCTGTAGCGCAGGGGCTAGCGCGCTCGGTTCGGGACCGAGAGGTCGGCGGTTCAAATCCGCCCAGCCCGACTTTACATTGGCCAGGCGGACGTGCGAGGGACGCCGTAGGAAAAGAAAACACCGGAAATGCGCGGAGTGACTATTTCCTGGTCCGGGCAATTACAGTTTTTCAGAAGATCATCCGAATATGAGAATGGTGATATGAAGGCTGCTTGCGTTGTTTTTACGATACTCTCCCTTTCCCCATCTTTTCTATTCTCAAACGACACATATTATGAAGTACAAGAAAACGACACACTGTATGGAATATCGCGTCAATTCAAGATAAGCGTAGATGACATTATGCGTCTCAATGATATTACGGACGCGCGCTTCCTCAAAGCCGGGGATCGCCTTATAATTCCGTCCGTATATGGAGTGCAAAAGGGCGATACGCTATACGGCATTGCACGCCGTCTGGATACGACGGTAGAAATACTCTTAGACCTCAACGCATTTGAAGAAGACTACGTTCTGAAATCTGGTGAAGGAATTTTTGTGCCTTTAGCTGTCAGGGGTGAAATGATGGGGGCCTCGGACATGCAGGCAATGGATGAAATTGAAACACCTGGTGATCCGCCGACCACTTTTGATACCACATTAGAAGGCCGTATACCGTTTTGGCCACACCAAGGCAACCGTATTGACAAAATTGGCAAGTTGACGGGGCTTGAGATTGTGGGAGAAAAAGGCGATGATGTATTTACCGTGGCAAGCGGTGAGGTGGTGTGGAGCGCCCCGTATCGCGGATATGGAAAAATCGTCATTATAGAGTCCATTGACAAGTATCTCTACCTCTATGGTGGAAATGAGACAGTTATAGTATCAATAGGCCAGCGAGTTACCGCCGGCGCCAAGATTGCCAGGCTTGGAATTGATCCCCATTCGGGGGAAGCCAGGCTGTTTTTTGGTGTTTATAAGGGCGGTGAATATATAGATCCTGGGTCCGCGCCGAGAGGTTGATGTACCCCCAGTCTCGGCGTAGGATGTAATGTAAAACGCCCTGAGATGCAGGCCATGAATAACAAAAAGAGTGCGCCGGCAGGCGAGAATAATTCCGCCGATGTCGATCCCCTAGCAATTTATCTAAAGCAAATAGCAAAATATCCCTTGCTTTCCAAATGCGAAGAGCGGGATCTCGGTGAACGTATGAGGAAAATACGTGACGCCATCGAGATGTTGACAAGTCACCGCGAGCAAATCAACAAAAAGGTACGGGAGAAAATAGAGCTGGCTGAGACGGATCTGGCATATCTCAAGGACAAACTCATAAGAGCGAACCTGCGCCTCGTAGTGGCCATAGCAAAAAAGTACCAATATAGAGGCATGTTTTTGCTGGACCTCATCGATGAAGGCAATATTGGGCTGATCGAGGCGGTAGAGAGATTTGATTACTCCAGGGGCTTCAGGTTCTCAACCTATGGCACGTGGTGGATCAGACAGGCAATCATAAAGTCTCTTGCAGATAAGGGTCGTGTAATCCGAATACCCGTTCATATGCTCAACACAATAAAAAAGTGCTATTTTGTGGCCAAATATCTGACTCAGGAACTTGGCAGGAACCCCAGCAATTCAGAGATTGCATCATTTATGCACATCGCTGAAGACAAAGTACAGGAGATCAACGGATTGTCTCAGGATACGGCCTCTCTCGACACCACCGTTGATCCGGGCGACACAACCCGGCTTTCCGAACTAATACGTGATGACAGGATTGAGGAGCCGTTTGAAACCGCATTTAGAATGGCCCTCCACGAAACCATAAAAGACGTCGTGCTCCATCAGTTGACAAAGCGTGAAAAGAAAATCATTGAATTACGTTACGGCCTCATGGGAAAAGGTCCATGCACTTTGCAGGAAACCGGCAGCCAGCTGGGCATCACCCGAGAACGCGTGCGACAAATTCAGGAGAAAGCTATCGCGAAGCTGCGAAATCTGCAGGAAATTGAGGACCTCTACGACATTATCTAGGCGTTTCCTTCCCGTAGAGGTTCTGCAATTCGGCTTTCAAGTGCGGTGCCCTGCCCGTTGGCAGCTCCTCTAATACTTGTTCGAGATCTTTGATTGTATCGATATCGCGGAGCCTCGGTCCAACAAAAGGTGCTACGTTATAGGCCTTCGCCAAATTCATGGTTGCAGCAAAAACCTCCGCGGTGGACCATTCGATCCCCGAAAAATAATCTGGGTGAAAAACGCTATCGCTAAACCCGATTGCATAATATCCGCCGTCGGCTGCGGGACCCAAAGCCATGCCCCTTGCATAAATCCCGGTGAAACACGACTGGATTATTCCAGCGTCTAATCCGGGGATATCCGTCCCCACAAGCAGAACATTGTTATACCCGGCTGAGAACTGTGAGATAAAAGCGGCGTTCATCCGCTGACCAATGTCGCCCTTGTCCTGAATAAGCCACTGGGCCCAAGGTACCTCAAAAGTCGTATCGTGACTTGAACACATGGGGATGACTTGATAGTCCGCGCCGATTGTCGCATTTGCCAAGTCTCTCACCATTGCTCCGTACATTCGTGCGGCCCCGATGCTTCCCATATCTCGAGCAAGCCGGGTTTTAGCAATTCCAGGAACAGGCGGCTTAAAAAAAATAATAAGTGCGTCTCTTCCCATAGTCGCTAGATCTCTCCGTGTGGCCTATACAATCGAGCCAAATGACTGACGTCAGCGCCCAGGGCATACCTCAATCTCAAGTACCAGTTGCGCCACGTTGATCGAAGGGGTCCTTCTTTTCGCCACCGGCGATCTGAGTTTTTGGTAAACTGCTTTAATATTGTTAGTCGTATTCCGCGATCTTTGAACTTTGCCATGAGGGCAACATCCTCCATGATTGGTACCATCGGATATCCGCCCACGGAAAAATACGTCTCGGCTCTCATGAAATGGGATTGATCGCCGTATGGGATGCGCGAAATGCGAGATCGGAGTGAAGCTATGGCAGCGATGGCCCGTACCGTATAGCTCCGGCTTGCGACATAGAGGTCGAATGCGCCTGCTGAGTATGTTTCGAGGGCAAACCTGACCGCTCGTATCGCCGATCTTGGCGGCCTTGAGTCTACGTGAAGGAAGAGGAACGTATTGCAGGCTGCTTGGAGAGCGCCGGCGTGCAGCTGCTGCCCCCTGCCTTTAGAGCTGATGAGCTTTTTTATGGCAAACCGGCGGGCTCGGTTCTCAATCACATTATTCGTGCCGCCGTGATCACCGTCGACTATAATCAGCTCCGCGGTCTCAACGTCAAGAAGGGTATCCAAATAGTCTATAAAGGGGTTTATCTCATCTAGTTCCCGGTAAACCGGCACGATAATCGAAATACATTCCCCAGTCACATTGAATTAAGCCGAACGTAAAAAGTGATCGATATCGTCGAGATACCAGCATATGCGTTTGAAAGTGCCTTGATTTTGTAAATCGCGAGACCCGCGGGTATATTCATAAAATGCCATAAAACACCAAGACAGCGCCCTTAGCAAAATGACTCGCTCCAATATGCGCGTTCTCCTGTCCAGTAGGTCAAACTCCATCGTCGACTGAGTTGCAGTGTGATACGCTCTGAGAAACTCGATGCGGCGGTCGCTGTCGAAGCAAAAATCCGATTTCCATAGGGTCGTGGTTGGTACAAGAAAATGGCCGAGATCCTGATATCGGTATGAATTGACTGCTTTTTCCCAGTCGACTAGGAAAGCCGCCCGGCCTTCCACGATAAAATTGCCCGAGTTTACCTCGGTATTTGTCACGCACGCTTGGTCCCCGACAAAAAGGTTTTCGTTGTCTCCAAACTCGTCGAGCAGTTCGTCCCGGTATAAAAACAGCCTTTTTTTTTCCTCGCACTTTGGATGATCGGAAAATCTGGCTAAAAGACCCTCGCTTTCGCTGATTATCTGATTAATCGGATCATATTGGTTTAGAAGCCGGGGTGAAGGAAGGACTTGGTGGATTTTCGCAAAAGTTTCCGCGGCCTTTTTACTGTCATCAATATACTGAAAAGGTCTTCCGGAAAAAAAAGTCATTAAAAGCACGCCGCCGGCAAACTGCCCCGGATCCGGATCGCAGTAATACGCCACGGGTGTCACCCCGGTTGCCGAAAGATGTTGAAGAACACGAAACTCGTACTCAATCTGGTTTTTGATGCCAAGCTGGCTTCCATGGTTAATGCGGAACACATAATCAGCATCCGTGCCCGTCACACGGTAGTTCTCGTTGTATTCACCGGCGGCGAGGAACGCCACAGACTTTGGATCAACCCATTGCTTCTCTCGCAAAAACAAAACAATCTTATCTTCAGTTGCGAGGTTCTTAGACTCTATTTCTTTACCAAAATACATTATATGTTATAAATAAATTCACCTTTTGCATTCTGTTGCCGGAGAATGAGATCCTCCAAGCTAATGTCCATATGCTCGAATATCGCTGCCTGCAAATCATACCAGAAAAAGCTTAAGGAATTCTTCTTTTTTTGCTCGGGAATTACCTGGAGTTTTCCATCCAGGGCTGAAAGTATTTCCGGTACCTGTATTTGCGATGGATTGCGGGCCAAAGCGTAGCCGCCCTGGGCACCCCGGAAGCTTTCCACAAGCCCTGCTTTTTTCAAGATTACCAAAAGCTGCTCCAGGTAGTGCTGCGGGATGTCGTGGGCTTCGGCAATCTCCCGGATCTGTACGGGACCTGCGTTATGCTTTAATCCGAGCTCGCCCATTGCGCAGAGCCCATAAATTGCTTTCACGGAAACAGTAAACACACGAATCCTCTTAAGTTACTTTTATCTTTCCAAGCATTCGACGAACGGCCGCAGGCCATATCCGCTTTAGCGCAAGTCCAATCCACATTATGGGCGCCATCGCCACATATAGCTCGAATTTTTTCTTAGATATGGCTCTCAGAATTCGAGGCACTATTGAGGAGGGATCTTTCGCGCGGGAGAGGCCGTCGTCTAACTCGCCGTAAGTTGCTCCATCACCTCTAAGAGCCTGGTAGGAGATCTCCGTGCGCACCCATCCCGGCAATACCATCGTTACCTCGATACCGTCCCTCCGACCTTCAATGGCCAACGTTTCATAAAAGCCCTGAAGAGCATGCTTGGCCGCGCAATATGCACTCCGGAGGGGGGTACCCGTCTTACCCATCAAACTTGATATGACCACGATATGCCCGCTGCCATTTTTATACATGTGCGGAAGCACATGGAGAGTAAGATTTACCGCAGCGAGAAAATTGGTATCTATCATCTTTTTCACCACTTCAAACTGAAGATCTTTAACCAGGGACCTCATGCTTATGCCGGCATTGTTGACTAGGATATCAATGCGTCCGTAAAGTTTTATTGCCTCGGCGACTTTGCGCGGAATTTCGTCCTCGGCGGTGACGTCAAAAGGAAGAATTTCTACCGCGCCCTCCTCGTCATCTAAGCCGGTTTTTATTTCATCCAGCAATTTTTCTCTTCTTGCGGAAATGATAATCTTTGCACCGCGGCGCGCGCACGCCTCAGCGAGGGCCTTCCCGATGCCTGAAGAAGCACCTGTAATCCAAACTATTTTGTTATTAAAATAATCTTTCACAAGGGTGTCCGGATAATGCAGCTAACGGTACCCTATCATCGGACCTCCTTTTAGTACAGGTAGAAGCGGTAATCGCAGCATGGATTGGATATGCGTCGCCGCCGGCCGATCGATCAAGGCATTTATTAATGCCGCAACCAATGCTATATCTGTGTCGAATCTACAGCGCAGGAAAAACAATGGAGATTAAACACGTTGACAGGCGGATCGCGGTACTCTTGATAGCGGGGATCTGTGCGGTTTTATTTATGTACGGTGCTTATGGGAGCGTGCCGGAAGTTGAGCAACTCATAATAAGAGCATTACCGTCGATGCCGCGGGACATGGATGGGTATCTGGCCGTTTTTTTCTCTGCCTTCTTATTCCTAGGTCTAGTACCGACGATTGCCACTCGGGTTCTGGGATTTAATTTGCGAGAAATCGGGATGGCAATGCCAGTTGGACAGAGGCCCGCACTCTTACTGCTCGGATTAGCGCTGAGCGGCGCAATAGTCGGAGGCATCGGCGCCCAGTTTGCCCCGCTCAAAAACTTCTATCCACTCTCTCGCCGGCTAATTGACTTTGCCTCAGAATATGGAAGTTGGACAACAATAGTCCACATCGCCGCGTACGTTTGCCTCTTTTATCTTCCATGGGAGCTTTTTTTCCGAGGTATCCTGATTTTGCCCTTGATCGGCACAAACCAAAACAGCGGCTCGCCCACTGCGTCCTCATATATGGTCATCGCAGGAATGCAGGCGCTGCCCTCAGCCTTGTTGCATATAGGCCATCCGCTGACTGAAACCATAGGCTCGGTTTTTTTTGGTTTGGCAGCGGCGTATTTTGTTGTGCGGACAAAATCTGTTTTCCCGAGCCTTTGTTTTCATGCCGCGGTTGGGGTTGCTCTTGATGTTGTTATCATCGCGCAGGCGGCGGGGTAAGTTTGCATATGAGTTGACAGTCTGGATTCATGTCCATACAGTAGGCTAAAAAAAATGAGGAATCGGTATGTCGTCGCACAATCATGTGGAGATTAGACGGGTAGATTTCGGCAACAAAAGGCAGATTAAGAAATTCATTAAATTTCACTATTTGATTTATAAGAACGATCCAAACTGGGTGGCTCCGCTCATTGTCGATTATATCGATAAGTTCAACCTCAAGAAAAATCCATACTTTCTCCACTCCCAAGCCCAATTATTTCTAGCATATCGGGACGGGAGCATTGTCGGAAGAATCTGTGCCCATGAAAATACTAATCATGTCAAATACCAGAAGGAGCCCGTCGGCTTTTTTGGTTTTTTTGAATGTATAAACGACCAAACCGTAGCCGATGCACTTTTTGGGTCTGCTTCCGCATGGCTCCAGGATAAAAATTTGGAGACGATGAGAGGTCCGGCAAGCTTTTCGGTAAACGGAGATCCCGTCGGCCTACTCGTTGAATGTTTTGACATGCCACCAGTGGTAGGAATGGCATACAATCCGCCGTACTATCAGCAGCTACTTGAGAAATCCGGCTTTGAGAAAGCTCAGGATCTCCTTGCATACCGCTTCGCTGTTTCAAAGCCGGAACCTTCAATTATTACAAAAATTGCGGAACGGGTTCTCAAGGACCCAAAATTAATTATAAGAAATCCTAACATGAAGCAATTACGCAAGGAAGTTGAAAAGCTCAAATTTCTCTATAATGAGGCCCTTGCCAATAACTGGGGCGCGGTACCTATGACAGAGGAAGAGTTTGAGCACTTTTCCGATGAGCTCAAGCTTGCCGTTGATCCGGATCTCACGTTTATCGCGGAGTACGATGGGAAGCCCATTGGCCTTTCGATGGTATTTGTTGATATGAATCGGGCTATGCAATCGGCAAAGGGCAGATTGCTGCCTTTCGGGTTGCTTAAAATCCTGCTAAACAAGAAAAAGGTAGACTGGGCGCGCTTGCCGATTCTCGGCGTAGTGGAGGAATACAGGGCTCGGGGTATCGATGCCGTGTTTTATGTTAAATCGATGGAAGGTGGCTATAAGAAGAATTATCGCCACGGAGAGCTATCCTGGGTTCTAGAGAGCAACGCCATGATGAACCGCATTCTCAAGCATTTGGACCTCAAAGTATATAGAACATATCGAATGTACGATCGTGACATTTCTTAAACGGGCTATCTGATCTGAAGCCGGGCCAGCTTTTCTAGGGAGTCCTTTGAAATTTCATAGTGGGCTGGGGACGTATATGATCCTCCCCAGCAGATTGCTCCGTAAAACATGTCGTCAATTCCAAAATCCATGAGGGACACCGATCCGGCCGAAGTAAATACACTCCCTACAGGCACTATCCATTTTCCTCCATAGAGACATAGCGGAACGGTAAAAGCATGCATATCACGGGCAACGGTTCCGCCAAAACATTTTAGCACCGCCTCCTTCCGCGTCCACAGGCGCAGAAACGCATCGTCTAAGATTGGTGCTTTCACGGTCCGTAGCCAGGCTGATTCCGCATAAGAAAACGCATAGGAAGAAATATCGTGAGGAAACCGCACCGTTCGTCTCTCCTCTACGTCAATCCCCACCGGATGCCGATGTGCTAAGGCGATGCACACTAGGTCGCTTGAGTATGAGACGCTAAACCAGATATTCCCGGACGACCGCATCTGATCGAGGACTGGTTTTCCCATTTTTTCCCTCTTGATTTTTATTGTTTTTGGATTGTCGAGTCCTTCCATCCAGGCGATGAGACAACGCAACGCTCCCCGGGCGATAGCGAAAGTACGTCTTTCGTGTTCTGAAATGGTTCTCCTACACGCTTGCAGTTCTTCGGCAGAAAGTATCCTTTTAAGCTGAGGAACGAGTTGATGATTTTCCCTCGGCCTCAAGGTGAAAATATACGGGAAGTGAAATGATTTTTCGACGTTGGGACTAAAATGGAGCCACGGGGGAAACTCTTCAGCCATAAAAACTCTTTTATCAGCTCATATAGCTGCATGTAAAGCAGGACGGCGAGACCCTCGCTAAGTTTTTGATAGGAATTGACTTTTGCGGCGTAATCTGATAATCAAGGACAGATGATGAGCAAGAATCCCAACGATGTCAGGGTGGTTGTAACTGGCATTGGAACGATAAACCCGATTGGCAATACCGTTGACGAGTTTTGGGACAATCTTGCTGTCGGCAAAAGCGGAATTCGCACGATTCAAAATGTCGATATAGAAGATTACAATATCAAGATTGCAGGAGAGGTGGATTTACCTGATATAGTCGACTATTTCGAGCAAAAAAAGATGGCCAAACGGCTTGATCGATATGTTGTTTATGCTCATATTGCCGGAACTCAGGCGTTGCGGGACTCTGGCCTTGATATTGAGCGCGCTCCTCATCGATACGGGTCGCTGATCGGCAGCGGAGACGGGGGTGTTGGTGGCCACCTGGAGAATGTAACTCGGATCAACACCAGAGGAATGAATTATACCTCGCCGTTTTTTATCGTGAACGTGATTCCAAACACAGGCTCGGGTTTTTTTGCCAAAAGTTGGAATTTGCAAGGCCCGTCGCTGGCTGTGAGTTCCGCATGCGCCACGAGCAATCATGCGGTCGGCATTGGATCGATGATGATTAAGATGGGTATGGTAGACGCCATTTTTGCCGGCGGAGCGGAAGCGGCAATCAATAAAAGCGGCTTGTCGGCATTTGGGAACATTTTTGCGCTTTCAGAGCGATGTGATTCACCCGAGACCGCGTCACGCCCGTTTGATATCGACCGTGACGGCTTTGTACTTGGAGAAGGGGCCGGTGTGCTCTGTCTGGAAGAATTAGAGCATGCCAAGAGTCGGGGAGCCCATATTTACTGTGAGGTAACCGGCTACGGATTCAGTTGTGATGCGTACGATTTGGTCGCGCCTCACCCGGATGCGCGGGGCGCGGCTCAGTCAATCAGCGCGGCAATTCAGTTTGCACAACTCAATGCGGAGGATATCGGGCTGATTAATTGTCACGGGACTTCTACGCCCCTTGGCGATATTGCCGAGTTCCGGGCCGCACAACAGGTGTTTGGCGATTACTCGACCAAAATACCGGTGCATAGCACAAAGTCCATGATCGGCCACTCCCTCGGTGCGGCCGGTGGGATCGAGGCGGTGGCCGTAATCATGGCATTTGAGCGGGGGCTTGTACACGAGACAACGAATCAATTCAAGCAGGACCCGGAAATCGGGTTCAACGTGGTCAAAAACGGACCCATGGAGAGAAAAATAGATCACGCGCTGTCTGATGGTTTTGGGTTTGGCGGGCAAAACGCCGCACTGATTCTCTCACGGTACAAAAACTGATTTCGACGGCCCTTGGCGGACCGATAAATGGTGGTGAACGGTCGATTCTCGGTCAGGACCACCTATAGCAGGTAAACTTCCCCGGCAGTAATACAACTTACCGTACCACCTACCAGCGCCTGACCAACGGCTCTGGCCATGAATTCATCATACTCAGTCTGCATGGCCAGAAGCGTAAGGGAGTCTCCGGGCCTAATCGGCTGCAGAAAATATGATCCAAGGATCCTGGTGGCCCGAACCGACGCCGGCTCGGCATCTTCTTCAATTTTTTCACTATTGTTTGTCACAAAATAGAAAAGACACAGGCTGATCTGCCCCAACATCTCAACGGCAAACGTCCCCGGGTATACAGGGTACTCAGGAAAATGACCGTTGAAAACAGGATCTGAGAAGGGTATGGTCCGCCTGCCGGCAATCTTGCCGTTTTCTACATCGATGCCTGTGAGCGAGTCGATAAATAGTAATGGATCCCGGTGGGGGATTATCTTTTCAATTCCGCGCTTTTCCGCCGTCAACTGCACGGGAAGTGCATCGGGGTCAAAAATCGGCTTCTTTCGGTGAGTTTTTAGAAATGACTCGTAATTAAAATCCACTTGAGCGTGCCGTTTGCGGCTAATTCAGCCCTTTCACTATTACATCTTGGATAATATTCAGAGCTTCATCCATTTCTTTCTTGGTAAGCTGCGCCGAAGCTGATATGCGGAATCTCCGTGTGTGAGCCGGCACCGCGGGAAAATCAACCGGCTGGAGAAACAGACCTCGTTTTTGCACCTCTTTTGCCAGACGTAAAAGCTTCTCTCCGGACGATCCAACGATAATCGGGATCACCTGAGACTCCGTCTCACCAAGATCCAGGTTCATTGCCCGTAAATTGCTGGTCAGATACTCAACATTCTCCCACAACTTGTCACGCAGAGTCGAATCCCTTGTGGCCACTTCTAGCGCTTTCATGAGACCTCCGATGACCGCAGGCGAAGAGGCACATGAGAAGTTCCATGGTGAAGAATACCCCTTGAGATACCGAATAATGGGCGCATTTGAGCAGATAAAGCCACCAACTCCGCCAAAAGCTTTGCTCAACGTACCAAAGGAAACCCCCACTTTATCTTCTAGATTAAAATGCTCTGCAACCCCCCTCCCATTTTCTCCAAATATCAAAGTAGAATGGGCTTCATCAATATAGATGGCGGCATGATACGGCTCACAACGTTCCACAACCTCTGGCAACTTTACCAGATCGCCGTCCATTGAATAGACGCCTTCAATTGCTACAAGTATTCTCTTTCCCTTTGCCTTCTCAAGCATCATCTCGAGGGAATCCATGTCGTTGTGATCAAAAAAGAGCATCTTGGCGCCTGACAGAGTTCCTCCGTCTACAAGACTTTTGTGGCTCTTCTCATCCAAAATAAGACAGTCATTTTTCCGGAGTAGTCCCTGCATTGCACCCATGTTGCCGCCAAAACCGCTCGAGTAGACTAGACAGTCCTCCTGCTGTTTAAACGCGGCAAGCTGTTGGGCAAAAGTCACATGGAGATCGGTTGTTCCTGAGAGAAGGGGTGCTCCTGAGGCGCCCATACCGTATTTGTCTATGGCCTCTTTTGCCGCCGCCAAGACCTCAGGGTGCGTGGACAACCCAAGATAATTGTAGGACGTCAAGTTAATTACTTCACGTTTCTCACCATCTACGCCGCTGAGTACCCGCGAATGGGCCCGAGGAGCTTCCAAAAACTGTTGTTCACAAAACCGAAAACCCACCTGCACCCTTGGATCATTGATCCAGTCCTCAAAATCTTCCGGTGGCGATAGTATGTCCGGGTTATCGTTAAAAAAGAAATCAGCTAGGCTGAAGTCAAGAATGTTTGCCATGCAGCGATTGGATTCTGTGTCTATCCGGCAAACTCATAGAACTTATCTGCAAGGTCGTCTATATTTTTAATCTCCGCCAACTCCGCTCTGGGAATTTTAATATTCAGCTCTCTCATAGAGCAGGAGACAACTTCAATCATATCCAAACTATTTGCACCGTAGTCCTTCATGGTTTTTTGTGGATCAATCTCCTCAACTTCTACGTCATCCAGATTTTCTACTATATTCTTCTTAATCACATCGATAATTTCATCTTTCGTCATATCATATCTCCTTTTAAGGTTTACGATGTCTCTGTTTGATCTGTCGATCTGATATATCTCATCATCAGATTATCCATAAAAGGCAGGCCATAATCAACCGCTATGATTTGTCCGTTAATGGCATCCATCAAGCCGCTGCAAAGAGCAAGTACCGCTTTTCCGCACTCCTGGGGCGTAAGAAAAAACTCTTCAGTTACACCGTTTTGCCGCGCATATTCAAAAAACGCCTCACCAAAAATCGCGTTAAAGGACGGCGTTTTTACATTACCAAAACGCATAATATTGACCCTGCTACCTTCAGGCAATAGATGCATAGAAAGGTACTTTGAAAAGTGCTCGAGCAGGGCCTTTGCCGCTGATACATAGTCGTATCCCCGATAAAAGTGATCGGGTCCGTCGCTCGAGATGCCGACGATATGTCGTGGATACGATCCAAAGCGCCCTTTGATTCTCTTTGTATATTCAATAAGAGGCCAGCTACTATACTCGAACGTCTTGAAAAGAGAGCGCTTTTTATAGTCGTCCAGCGTGTTTATCTGTGGGGCGAATCCCACGTTGCTGATAAACACATCGATTGAATTAGCCGAGCTCTCGATAGAAGCCATGAGTGAGTCGGTATCTTCATCAACCGATACATCTGCCTCAATCAGTTCAGGGATAGTCGCCCCAATTCCTTTGAACTCCGCAAGGAGCTCGTTTGAGTCCGCGGTGCCCCATTTGTACGTCAGGAAAACTTTGGCTCCCGCTTCCGCAAATTGGAGCGCGATGGCCTTGCCGATTCCCTGGGTTCCGCCAGTGATGAGAATGTTTTTCCCCGATAAATCGATGGGAATCATAGTAGATTATTCCACATAAAAACTTTTAATAATTTCCTTTGTCTCCGGAAATCCAAAACTGATACGATGCATGTAATCTTCTTGCAAACGGGCGTCGATTAGGAGCTTTTTCTTCCGAGCACTCAATGCGTATTTCAAAAGGTAGACCGATTTTACATTCTTCTCTGCTATCTGTAAAGCAACATCCAACGCCTTGGGAACCACCTGCTCCTTCGGCAGTATATAGTTTATGTTTGTGTTCTTTTCTACCAGCTCTCTGCCCTTGAAGCGTTTGGCGGTCAGCATCATCTCATTTGCGATGTACGGACCAAAGAGTTCCTGAAGTAGTGTTGTGCAACCCATCCCAGGTGTGAATCCCATTGACATAAACACCGCACCGTATCGGCTCTCCCGAGAGGCGATTACAATGTCGCAGCAGACTGCCATAACAAGGCCGCCGCCCACGGCGTGGCCTTCCATGGCGGCAATCACCGGAAAAGATGTGTTAATGATTTTCTCAGAAACCAGCAAATCTTTAACTGCGAGCTTTCCGTCAGCGAGATCTAATAGTGTCTGCTTCTCCCCCCCACCGGAAAACACATCGGGCAACCCTTTGAGGATCATGACAGGAGGCTGATACTTTTCCTCAAGTTCATCGATCGCCTCGATCACGCCATCAATCAGTTCCTCGGAGAATATGTTCTTCCGCTCGGAGTCGTGCATAGTAACTTCGGCAATGCCGTCTGATCGAACATCAAGGGTTACTATCTTACTCATAGACACCTCACTTTCGGGAACGTACAAGCGGGACGATTTGAGAATTGCTTCAGTCTGCGGCTGGTTATCACTCGCGGTAGTATCCCGCTATTCATGTCTCATCCGAAATGAATAGCGGACGTTCAGGCCTAAAGCTGGTGAACCAGTCTGGAGTAGCGCCATCCCGGTATGCCCGAACGGCTGAGAGGGCATCTCCCGCCTGGATGGTATCGACCTGCTCTTCGATTGCAAGTTTTCTAAGCTCGGTGATTGAACTCCACAGATTCTGGCCAGTGAATCGCTTTACTGCGGCTAAGGCGGCCGGAGAGGACCTGAGCAATTGCCTGACGCAGGTCCGAACAGCCTTTTCCATCGCATCCAAGACAAGCACCTCATCTACCATTCCGTAGCGTAGCGCCTCTTCAGCCGTAGCCGTTTTGGAAGTAAGGATCAGGTGCCTGGCTTTCTGCGGCGAAACGCGCAAACCGAGGAGATACGGCAGAACATTTGCCGGAATCAGCCCAAAGAGCACTTCGCTGAGTGAAAACTGCGAGCGTTGCGTGGCATACACAATGTCGCTTGCGCATACCAGACCCACTCCGCCTGCGCGAACCTCGCCATCTACGAGGCAGATTACCGGCTTCCCGCCGTCATATATCCGGGCCAATACCTCGCTATATGCCTCAATGGACTCCCTTAACAGGGATGCGGCGTTCGGGCCGTCCATACCATCGCTCAACGCCGCAAAATCCATCCCCACACAAAACGGCGAGCCGTTGGACCTAAGTAAGATCACGCGAGTGTCCCGACTTTCAAGACACTGACTGAAATGATTATCAAGGCTCGCGAGTAGGTCGATGTTTAGCGGATTGCCGTTGGCACTGTTTGCAAGTGTAATTACCGACAAGCCCCGATCGTGATATACCTCGATCATTTCCAAGGAATCAGCTCCACTCATAGGTGCGGTAAAAATCGCTTACTTTTTTTAAAACCAGATATTTTTTCCCGTCGTAGTGAATATCGTACCAGTTGTCGAGGAGAGAAAAGTCCGGCTCAAAATCCGGGTTTTCAATATACGTCTCGCGGACGTTCTCTACGTGTTCATACTCGTCGACAGTAACTTCACGTCTGTCGTCGAGAGCCGAATCGATATCCATCGAACGAACCATCTTTTTCGCGCCGTCACCGATCAACCCGCTGTAAAACTCGCCGATGGCACCCGAGCCATACGCATAGAACCCGATTCGGTCTCCAGGCCTGAGGTTATCGGCGCTTTGTACCAGGCTGCAGAGACCGACAAAGTTTGATGAACCGTAAGTGCTTCCTACCCTGCGCGAATATCGGAGCGCAGGCATAATTCGGTCGTTAAAATCCTCGACAATTTCAGCCTTCGGTTTTCGGCCGGTGATATTGGTGAGTGTCCGATGAGCCTGAAATGCTATACCGGCAAATGGTGTATGGTAAATGACGTACTTGAAATAGGTGGCAAAGTCAACGTCTTCTCCCACCACTTCAACATAGTGATTATACGATCCTTCTATCGCATCCATGTACGTATAAAGGCTGACCTCATTGTTCCCCACCTCATCCCTTGCACTTGGACGAAATGTGTCGTACGCATCGGTAGTCCACGTACCGCGCTTTTCCAATTCAAATTCCACGACGTCAGGCTGGTCGCTTACGATAAACGCCGCCGCCACGCCTCCCATCACAAACTCCTCTTTTAAGTTGAGGTGCTTTCTACTGAAATCCGTAGAAATCACAAGTGCCTTCTTACCATGGTTATTGCCCGAGGCAACCCAGTTAATTGCAGCATCCATCGCGGCAACGCCGCTGTAGCAGGCATGTTTGGTTTCATAGTTGCGAATATTTGGGTGGAGACCCAGCGCACCGATGATGTTGGTACTAATGGGCTTGCCAAAATCCACTGAGCCTTCAGTTCCCACGATGAGCATGCCGATTTCATCAGGATCTGTTGTCTCCATGAGCTTGATTGAGGCGTTTGCACCCATGGTGACCGCATCTTCATACGGGGGATTCAGCGAACGGGTGTTTATCAAAAAATCGTTTACGACTTTTTCGGGGTCGAGGCCCCTCGCTACGGCAAGTTTTCTCTGATCCAAATAACAAGAACAGCCATATATATTTATTTTTTCGATGCCTATCTGCTTCATGTGTGTACCTCGGATGCTTAGGGTATATAAGTGAGACCGCCGGAAACACGGATTATCTCGCCGTTGATAAAACCTGCCTCTTGAATAGTCAAATAGTGGACTATTGAAGCGATTTCTTCAGGAGTACCCACCCGTTTCATAGGGCAATACTCCATCCAGATATCGGCGAGCTTTTGGGCAAGATGGTCTCGGGTCATGTCGGTTTCAACAAAACCAACGGCAACTATATTGCAAGTAATCCCTTTTGCCCCGTATTCGCGCGCCAAGGCTTTGGTCATACCGACAAGACCAGCCTTGCTGGCCGCATAGTTTATCTGGCCGCTGGCGCCGTCTTGGGCAAGTGATGAAATATTGATGATTCTGCCAAACCGATTTCCAATAAAATGCATGAGAAAGGACCGAATACTGTAAAACACACCAGAGAGATTAGCGGCGATCACATCATCCCACTCATCATCACTCATCAGTGCGGCGGCGTTGTTCCTGACGATGGCGGCGTTGTTCACTAAGCCGGAGATTGTGCCGAATCGCTCGATAGCATCATCGGCAACCCGGTCTACGTCGGACGATTGCCGCACATCCATCTGATAGCACTCAACCTCGGATTTTTTTTCGATATCATGGGCCATGGCTATGGTTTCCCGGGCGGCATCCTCATTGCTGTTGTACGTAAACGCGCAATTGTGTCCCTCACGCACCAACTTGAGTACGATAGATCTTCCTATTCCCCGAGAGCCGCCCGTGATAAAAAAATTCACCTGATGTTGCTCCGCTATTCGATATGCCTCTTAATGAGACTACAACTATTCATTCCGCCAAATCCAAAACTGTTCTTAAGCATGAGATTTGACTGAAATTTTACTGATTTATTCGCGCAGAGATCGAGATCCGCCTCGTCGGCGGGCTCTTCCAAATTGGTGGTTGGATGGAGCTCGCCGGCTTGCATCTGGAGAATCCCGCCGATGGTTTCCACTATCGGGGCCGACCAACAGACATGCCCAAGCATAGATTTTGGCGCATTAATTTTTAGCTTATATGCATGGGGTCCAAATGCATCCTTGATAGCCATAATCTCTTCTATGTCGCCGACAGGCGTTCCGGTGGCATGGCAATTCACGTAATCAACTTCTTCACGTGCGATACCGGTGTGTTTCAACAGATCTTGGATGAGCCGGCTTTGCATAGCCCCATTGGGCTGGGGCTGATGGTTGGCATTTGCATTGGCCATCACACCCAACACCTCAGCGTAGATCCGAGCGCCCCGGGCTTTTGCGAGGGCATAGTCCTCCAAAATAAGCGTTCCGGCTCCGTGTGAGTAGACAAAGCCGGCCCTCTTTTTATCAAATGGTCGTGAGGCAGTTTCCGGCTTATCTTGATATTCGGGTTTTGAGACGACTGCTCCGATAAACTCGGAGGCGTAAATGTCGGCGCTGGAGAAATCAAAGAGGGCGCCGGTGACTACGCAGCGATCGCATTCCCCCGATATGATATCTTTAAAGCCGAGGCGGAGCGCAAGATTTCCGCTTGCACAGGCGCCGCCTACGGTAAACGACGGACCGTATAAATCTAATGACTCGGTAATCAGGCCGGGAACGGCCGGATCGATACCCTCAACACCGCTCAGCGCGTCGATAAAATCGGGTTCCTTGACAAATTGCAAGCCGTTGTTGAGGAGATAGTTTGAGTTGAGATTGTGACCGCCCACGATGGCGCCTATCCTATACGGGTCCGTTTCCTCAAAGATTAGCCCAGAGTCGTGATATGCGCTTAGTGCCGTGAGTACCGATACTTTTGACGAAAATGTAGCAGGTCTGAACAATTTCCTGATTTTCTTGAACCGCGCCTCGCCCAAGACGTCCTTCAGTTTTACCAGAGCGCCGCTGCAGTCGTAGTCGCCCAGATCTCCGCCGATTTTGCAGTCAGTGGCCGATAGATCCAAAGATTCAAAACGACGAATGCCTGATTTGCCGGAGAGCAGGTTTTTAATATAATCCTCTAGAGTATCCCCCAGAGGATTAATCGTTGCCATGCCAGTAATAACAACTCGCTTGCCGACGGCACTGCTCATAAAAAAACTCCCATAAACATTCTCAGCCTGTATACCAGAATGAGCCGTGCGAGGTCAACATTGCTATGGGAGTGCGTCGAAGCTTGCATTTTTGTCTTGAAAGCCGGAAAATGCCGGCTCCGGTGGACCTCAGGCGAATAAAAAGGCGCGGATTTTTGAAAACTGCAAGCTTCGACGCACTCGTTAATTTATTAGCTGATTTCCAGGCCCTGAATTGATTCAAGTGTGCCGGCGGGCATGCACCGTATCTGTTTAGTAAAAGATTTCCAGAGTCCCGCGAGAACGCGCCCGGGCCCTACTTCCAGGTACTGCTCATAATCGAAGGCTATGAGGTTCTTTTCCGTTCTGACCCACTGGACCGGAAAAACGACTTGCTTAACACAGAGCCTTTTTGCTTCTTCGGCCGACTGAATTTGCTCCCCGGTTACGTTGGCAAAAACCGGCTTCCTAGGATCGCTAAATCGCACCGACTCGAGATAAGATTCCAGCTCATCCCTCGCCTCGGCCATAAGGGGCGAGTGAAACGGACCTGAGACTTTGAGGATTACGTACCTCATTGCCCCGGCTTCCTCAAACAGAGCGTCCGCGCGCTCGAGACCCGACGCGGTGCCGGCGATTACAATCTGAGTAGGGCTTGAATGATTTGCCAGAAATACCTGCTCACTTTTTAGGCTTTCGATCACGGGAGCCGCATCTTCAATATCCAGCCCGAGCACCGCCGCCATTCCGGGCTTTCCTCCGGCGTCGCCGAGGATTTTTGATGCGCTTGCCATAATCTCTCCGCGTTTCTGAGCAACACTGAAGATATCCTCGATGCCGATAATACCGGCATCAAACAACGCCGAATATTCCCCCAAGCTGAATCCTGCACAGCCGGAGGACTCAATTCCGGCCTGCCCAAGGTAGGTTAATGCAGCGATATTTGCCAGTGTAACGGCTATTTGAGTGTTTTCGGTTTCCTTCAGCTCCTCTTCAGTGCCCTCGAACAAGAGCTCGGCAAGGTTCTTGCCCGTCTGTGCGGCCGCGACGGAAAATATTTCACGCACTTTGTCGCTTCCTTCCCACAGATCTTTGCCCATGCCTGGATATTGGGCTCCTTGGCCTGGATAGAGAAAACATCGCTTCATGATTCGCCTCTCCTTGACACTGATTCTAATTATGCATTCCGCCTCGATTACACCTCCGGTAGCTTAAACAACAAGATTTTTGGGGTCAAGGATGGCACGGCTTGCAATGTAGCAAGAGAGGTGAAATAGTACTTGCACCATGAAACAGAATGAGTTGCTGACAACAACCGTGGGCTCCTATCCGGTGCCCGATTGGCTAAAGGCCTATCCGACGGAAACCGCGCTGAGAGATGCAATACGAGTAATAGTTGCTACCCAGACGCAAGCTGGGATTGAGCTGCCAACAGACGGGGAGCTTTACCGGTTTGATGTCAACCATCCGGAAACAAATGGCATGATTGAGTATTTTGTGAACCCACTCGGCGGCATTCGGCCGGCTGACGGGTGGGAGGACTGGAAAGAGTTCAGAAAAAAGACGTCCATGGCGTTTCGCACAAAGCCGGCCGGTGTTGTGGTTGGAAAAGTGGAACCCGGCGCATTGAACTTGCCCTCCGCATGCAAAAGAACGACGGATGTAGCCGGAAAAAACGTCAAGTTCACCATCACCAGCCCGTATATGCTTGCGAGGACGCTGCACGATACATTTTACGATACTCCCGCTGAGCTCACGTTGGCGATTGCCGAAGCACTTGCCTCACAGATATCCGATTTGGATTGCGCGTGCGTCCAGATAGATGAGGCGAATATCCCTGGAAATCCCGCCGACGTGCCTGTCGCGGTGGCGGCAATCAACATATTGCTGGATCGGATACAGAATGAAGCGGCGGTGCATCTCTGTTTTGGCAATTACGGTGGGCAGACAGTTCAAGATGGAACCTGGGCAAACCTGATCGCTTTTCTCAATTCCCTCCACTGTAATCACGTCATCATGGAAGTCGCTCACCGCCCGGATGATGACCTAGAGGCACTTCGGGGCATAGAGAGTAGAATAGGAATAGGCATCGGGGTGGTGGATATAAAGGTCAATCATATCGAAACCCCGGAGCAAATCGCCCGCAGAATCGAATCAGCGATGAACGTATTGGGCCGAGATCGTATAAAGTGGGTACATCCGGACTGCGGATTCTGGATGCTGAATCGCACTATTGTCGACAAAAAAATCAAAAACCTCGTGAAAGGGCGGGACCTCTTTCTCGGTATCAAAGGTTGATTAAATCAGCCCAATTCTGAAAGAAATCGCTCAGATTCCAGAGCCGCCATACATCCTGTACCGGCAGCCGTCACTGCCTGCCTGAAAATTCTGTCCGATGCATCGCCGCATACAAAAACGCCGGGTATTTTCGTCTTTGTAGAGTTTGGCTCCGTGAGTAGGTAACCATCATCGTCCATGTCGAGCTGCCCTTTTACAAAATCCGTATTTGGGGTGTGCCCAATGGCATAGAAGAGCCCAGCCGCTTTGATGGTGCGCTCTTTTTTCTTTTTCTTATAGATTACGCGCACCCCCGAGAGAAATTGTGCTCCCACGGCCTCCAGTGGCTCTGTCTCCCAATGAATGCTGATTTTGGGATTTTTCAACACGCGATTTTGCATGGATTGGGAAGCCCTCATCACATCTCTTCTCACCAGCATATGTATCTTGCTGCCAAACTTTGAAAGGAATGAGCTTTCCTCACAGGCTGTATCCCCGCCGCCAATAACGACCAGCGGCTTGTCCCGAAAAACCGGGAGCGCTCCATCACACACCGCACAGGCGGAGATACCCTTCTGCCAGTATTCGTCCTCCCCCGGAAGGCTAAGCCGTTTGGCGGTCGCGCCGGTCGCAATGATTAAAGTGTCACATCTAAACTCGCCTTCCTCCGTCCGGACCTTAAACGGCCGGTTGCTCAGATCCGCGGAAACTACCGTCTCGGTATTGATCCGAGTTCCGTATTTTAATGATTGTTCCCTCATTCTCATCATGAGCTCCGGCCCGCCCACGGGCTCAGGGAATCCGGGGTAGTTCTCTATTTCGGTGGTTGTTGTAAGTTGCCCGCCGGCGGCAACCCCTCCGGCCATAAACCCTTCAAAAAGCAGGGGCTTTAATTCTGCTCGTGCGGCGTAGATTGCCGCGGTATGCCCTGCCGGACCCGATCCGACGATAATCACACTCTCCGCTGTTGCATCAGACATTGCACTCTCCTCACAGTTGCAGTGCAGATTTGCATCTGCATTGCTATTAGATCTCGATTGTGTCTATAGTTAGTCGACCTAAATACGGGGGCCAGGATGACGGATAATCAACTAACAAAACAGCTTGTCGACGCCATCAGTCGTGCCAGGGAGGGAACGGCCGGCTTTATACCAATCGAATATACCTTTGGATCGTTGACGGGTCAAAATCAATTCCTCTTTTTCATGAAACCTGAGCTCCTGGAAAATTTAGCCGGTCTTGAAGGGGTGATTTCTCTCATCATGGATGGTATTCATGAATATGACTTCTCGATAGAACGAATGATGGTTTTGTCCGGTAGATATTTAGCGGAATACGGGATTATCTCAGAGCATTATGGGATAATCGATGCTGTTGCGCGCAATCCAAGGGAAAACTTGGCTCAAAAAGCCGCCGATGCTTTTCTATCAGAGTATCAAATCTCTTTTGATGAAGCCCCGGTAATCGGTTCAATTGATTATCTTGATGAATATCCGGATATGAGTGCCGACGAACTGTCCAAAGCCTGGCTCGATGGGGGATACAAAAGGCTCGGCAGCGGCACATACTGCCAGTATATCGATGACAAAAATCTCTATCTGATTAATGGATTTTATCCGCGGCTCCTTCAGCATTTCATAGACGGACAATCTTGCATTGCGAGTTTTGTGCTGAGAGCGGATCTCAGCTGGGAGACGGCTCGACGGGATTTTGTGGGTGTCACCGAGCCTGAGAAGGCGGTGGCCGGCAGCATACGCAACGAGTTGCTGAAGCAAAAGGAACAACTGGGGGTAGGAGAGGTATCCCCGAATCTCAACGGCGTTCATCTTTCGGCCGGCCCGGTCGAGGGACTCGTTGAGCTAAAACGTTTCACTACCGATCATTCGACGGGAAAAGGTACGGCTGCACTTGCGGAGTTTACTTTTGGAAAGACTCTCCAGGAGAGCTTTGAAACCGGGCAGATTGATTCAATACTGGCAAATAAGACGGTGACAGTAGACGGAAGGGAAACTACCGTGTTTGATCTCACTGAAGAGCGCAATGCCGATGAATCAATCGACATCCTATTGTCCGTTGGCGACCAATTAGCATGAAAAGGAGTGCGTAATTATGGCCGATTTTAAGGTAGGAATAATTGGCTGTGGTAGACCCAGATCCGTGGAGGGATCCACCGGTTTTGGTATGGCCCATCTTCACGCTCAAGGGTACGAGTCCTCGCCCTCCGCCGCGATCGTGGCGGCAGCAGATATTAGCCGGCAAAATCTCGAAGCTTTTAAAACAGAGCACAACGTACCACGGGGCTACACAAGCACTGAGGACATGCTACGTGAGGAGAACCTCGATATCGTGAGTATTTGTCTGTGGCCGCATCTTCACGCGCCGATGGTGCAACTGGCCGCCGAGAGTGGTGTACGAGCTATCCATTGCGAAAAGCCGATGGCGCCTACATTTGGAGAAGCAAAAAAAATGGTTGCGGTCTGTGAAGCAAATGATGTGGTTTTGACATTCAACCATCAGCGGCGATTCGGCGAGCCATACGCAAAAGCGAAGGAACTTGCCGAGAGCGGAGCCATCGGAACTGTCGAACGTATCGAGGCATTTACTTCAAACCTATTCGATTGGGGAACTCACTGGTTTGATATGATGTGCTATTACAATAATCAGACTCCCGTTAAATGGGTTTTCGGTCAGTGCGATGCTACGGGAGGACAGGAAATTTTTGGTGTCCCGGTAGAAGGCAGGGGCATGAGCGTTTTTCAATGGGAGAACGGTGTGCTGGGTATGTTACTCACGGGTTTGGATGATGATGAAGAGGGTAGGCTAAAGAGCGGCTCTTGCTTCAACCGTATTATCGGTGACGACGGCGTAATAGAAGTTGGAGTGACCGATGGGCCTGCACTCCGAATAAAAGGTCCGGACACCTCCGGGAAATGGCAACCTGTGGAGACAAACGGCGATCTTCACGCAGGTGAGCTCGTTAAGTTGGCGGTCTTAAACCTCATTAAATCTCTCGAAACCGGCGGTACGCCCCTGTTATCTGGCCGCAACGCCTTGCAGGCGACGGAATTGATTTTTGCCACGTATGAGTCAAGCCGGCTGCGGCGGCGGATAGATCTGCCCCTTCATATTACCGACTCTCCGTATATCACCATGCTTGAAAACGCCGACATTTCTCCATGACTGTCAAATACGGTGCTGGAGTTTCTACGAGGCTTGACCGGATAGGCCTTCTCAGTGTGAAGATCCCGGCTTGACGCGAGGTCCGGCTGCAGAAGTTGCGGTGAGCACAATCCCCATCTCCGTCGCCGGCGAACCTTCAGTCAGCGTGAAATCGTCAGAGCCGACATCTACGCATTGTGGATCTGCGGTGCGACTGAAGATATCGTTGCCTGTTTCCTGCCAGCCCGACAGATCAACGGGCTTTCTCGATGGCGAGCCGGTGGGATGCCCGGTGACTTTTTCTGCGATGCTAAGGCTTCCGCCTACCTCCCAGAACAGATTCATGTCGCTGCGAAAACCCTGTTTTCCGTCCTTGCCTCGGGGCAGCTGCAAAAATATCGGTTTGCCGTCGCTTATGCAGATGTTCTGCGTGAAAGTAAGCGAGTTATGGTCTTCCCGCCGGCCAAGAAAAAAAGTGGAAATTTCACCAAATGCGAAAAGATTGTTTCGAATCACATTTTCGCGTCCGTAATGTTGGTTGAAACCCTGTGCTCCCGCCCGGTAGCAGACATTCCCCTCCACGAGGATATGAGAGCTCCCTTCATCAAGGTATATGCACCATCCACCGTAATTGCACTGTTTTATGTCGTGAATGACGTTTCCACGCAACACGGTCCCGGGCTGCACGCCGAGGGTATAGATGCCGCCCATATCGGACAATACTCCCTGCCCGATGGTATGGATATGGTTGTATTCGATCCTGTTGTTCCTGGTGATGCTCTCGCCATACCCCCATACCCATCCGCAAGAAATTCCGCTGTAGTATAAGTCGTGTATGTGATTATGAGAAATCAGATTGCCAAAGGAATGCATTAGGAGCACTCCGACCGCGCTTGCAAATACTCTTCCGCCGGATACAATTTCGTTATCAGTAATCGTGTTCTCTCCGTTCCAATGTACACGATCCGAATATGCATCACCGCCGTTTATTTTTATGCCTGCAGCACCCAAATCCTGCATCAAATTGCCGGTGATTTTGGCTCTTCTACACCCGCTTCCAAGTCTGACGGCATATCGCCCGATATTTCGTATGGTGCAATTTGTGAGCTCGCAATCGTGGGCGTACTCCATTTCAATTACGCCGCCAAGATTGCACGCCGCCTGAGTAGCCGCACCATAGTTTTCATCGTGCTTCAGCGACCCGGTATCGGCGATGCCTTCACGTTCGGAAATTCCGGGCATATCACAGGAGGTGCACTCAAACGTGAGACCCTGTACCCGAACTTGGGAGGCCGGTCTACCGGGAGTGCCTCGTATTGAAAGAAGCTTGGATGTCACGGGGGCGGAGATTACCGATGCATCCATATCTTCTTCAGGCAAAGGCAGATAGGTGAGAACACCGGTGTGCTTGTTTAGGTACCATTCTCCCGGCTCGGTTAGCGCTTCATTAATGTCTTTTACCAATTCGACCCAGTTCTTACCCTCCAGTGATTT